>CACYIC010000003.1:1411-20930 GCA_902774325.1 uncultured Ruminococcus sp. | reverse complement strand
CGTTGTCAGCAAGCACAGCGAGCGACGACGAGACGACAACGCAGCTATGCGAAATTTAACGCGACAGATGTTAAAGTGTTTTATTAGAAGATAGTATTATCTTCCCTCAAATCTTTTTCGCAGCTTCCTGAGCGCCTTGGTTTCGATCCTGCTGACGTAGGAGCGCGAGATGTTAAGCATTTCGGCGATAGAGCGCTGGGGAAGAGGATCCCTGCCGTCGAGTCCGTAGCGGAGGTTTATTACCGTCTGCTCCCGCTCGCTCAGCTCCTCGCGGATGAATCTCCCGAGCTTTTGGCTGTTGAGCTTCAGATCGAGCTTTTCGGACATATTGTCGTCGACCGATAGGATATCCATAAGGGTCAGCGGGTTTCCGTCCTTGTCTGTGTCGATCGCCTCGTCCAGAGAAATATCCCGGTCGCTCTTTTTCAGACGGCGGAAGTGCATAAGGATCTCGTTTTCAATACAGCGGCTGGCGTAGGAGCTCAGCCGTATTTTTTTGTCCTTGTCAAAGGTGTCAATAGCCTTTATCAGCCCGACCGTGCCGATCGAAACCAGATCGTCCTGCTCGCTCTTGTCGTTGTAGTATTTTTTGATGATATGAGCCACCAGTCTGAGATTGTGTTCGATCAGCTTGTTTCGCGCCGCGCCGTCGCCCTGCTTCATCAGCTCCAGCAGCTCGCGCTCGCGCTTTTCGGAGAGCGGCTTCGGAAACGAGCCCGAGCCCCGGACGTGAAGAATAAAAAAGCAAACGCATTGACCCAACATAGCGAGAATATCAAACATCTGACCACCTCAACAAAATCTATTCCCGCTACTTGATAATAATTCCGGTTTGCATTATAATGAAAGCGAAAGGGTGGATGATTATGAGATTGATATCATGGAACGTCAACGGGCTTCGTGCCTGCGTGGGCAAGGGCTTTGAGGAATTTTTCAGGCAGATAGACGCGGATGTGTTCTGTCTCCAGGAAACCAAGCTTCAGGAGGGTCAGATCGAGCTCGAGCTGCCCGGCTATCATCAGTACTGGAACTACGCCGAAAAGAAGGGCTACTCGGGCACCGCGCTTTTCTGCAGGCAGGAGCCGATTTCGGTCACGCTCGGCATCGGGATCAGGGAGCACGACCGAGAGGGAAGAGTCATCACCGCCGAGTTTGAGGATTTTTATGTTGTGACCTGCTATACCCCGAACTCTCAGAATGAGCTGAAAAGGCTTGATTACCGCATGAGCTGGGAGGACGCTTTTCTGGAGTACCTTAAAGGTCTCGACGCGAAAAAGCCGCTGATACTCTGCGGCGATCTGAACGTCGCGCACGAGGAGATCGACCTTAAAAACCCGAAAAGCAACCGCAGGAACGCGGGCTTTACCGACGAGGAGCGTGGCAAGATGACCGCCCTGCTCGACGCGGGCTTCACCGACACCTTCCGCTATTTTTATCCCGACCTCGCGGGCGTTTACTCCTGGTGGTCGTACCGCTTCCGCGCCAGGGAAAAGAACGCGGGCTGGCGCATCGACTATTTTATCACCTCTAAATCGCTCGACAGCAGGCTAAAGGACGCGAAGATCCATACCGAGATCCCGGGCTCCGATCATTGTCCCGTTGAACTTGAGATCGAATGACCAAAGCAAAAGCGCCCGGTTTGACTGACCGGGCGCTGTTTATTCGGGCTTTATTTCCAAGCCTGTCCTATCCATTTCGCTGAGCAGCTTTTTTACCGCGGAAAAGGTTTCGGAGCTGATGACGTGTTCTATCTTGCAGGCGTCGTTTACCGCGTGCTCCTCGTCGACGCCTATTTTCATGAAAAACTCGCTGAGTACCGTATGGCGTTCGTAGGTGCGCTGCGCCACCTCGAGCCCGGCTTCGGTAAGATGAAGCCCGCCGTCGTGACCTACTGTCAGATAGCCTCCGTCGCGGAGGATACCGACTCCCCGGCTGACGCTCGGCTTGGAATATCCGAGCGCCTCGCAAACGTCAATTGAACGCACGAAGCCCCTTTTTTTGCTCAGAACGTATATAGTTTCGAGGTACATCTCTCCGGATTCTTTCAACTGCACCTGTATTCCTCCTTGACTGATTCGATTTCAATTAATATAATAGCATATTTTTTCGCAATAATCAATTATTTTTTTATTAGTATATTCGGTTTTTTTGTTTACACTTACAGTCAATCAAGTTAAAGCTTGATTTTATCCCGATTTCGTAGTAAGATTAATCGGTAAAGAAAAATAAGGAAGTGCGATTATGCTTACGCTCGACAAAATCTATCACGCCTCTTACGTTCTCAAGGACGTTATACGTCCGACTCATATCGTAAAGGCGAACAACATCACCGACGACTGCGAGCTTTATCTGAAACCCGAGAACCTTCAAATCACCGGCTCCTTCAAGGTGCGCGGCTCCGGCTACAAGATATCTCAGCTCTCCGCCGAGGAGAAGGAACGCGGCGTCATAGCCTGCTCCGCGGGAAACCACGCCCAGGGCGTCGCTCTCGCGGCGACCAAATACGGCATCAAATCCCTGATCTGCCTGCCCGACGGCGCTCCCATCTCAAAGGTAGAGGCGACAAAAGCCTACGGAGCGGAGGTCTGCATGGTGCCCGGTGTTTACGACGACGCCTACAACAAGGCGCTCGCCCTTCGCGACGAGAAAAACTACACCTTTATCCATCCGTTTGACGACGAAAACGTCATCGCGGGTCAGGGCACGATCGGCATTGAGATACTCAACGAGATGTCCGACGTGGACGCGGTCGTAGCCGCAATAGGCGGCGGCGGTCTGCTCTCGGGCGTCGCCCTCGCGATAAAGAGCCTCAATCCGAGCATAAAGGTCTACGGCGTTCAGGCTGAGGGCGCTCCCTCGATGGTCGAATCTGTCAAGCAGGGCAAGATCGTAGCCCTCGACAGGGTTTCCACCATCGCCGACGGAATCCAGGTCAAGGAGCCGGGCGAGCACACCTTTGAATATATCAAGAAATATGTCGACGATATCGTGACCGTTTCAGACGACGAGATCGCCTCCGCGATATTAAAGCTCATCGAGACCCAGAAGATGATAGCCGAGGGCGCCGGCGCGGCTCCGATCGCCGCCGTGATGTACAATAAGCTCCCTCTCAAGGGAAAGAAGGTCGTGTGCATCGTTTCGGGCGGAAATATCGACGTTACGATCCTCAACCGCGTTATCAAGCGCGGACTGCTGATGAGCGGCAGACAGCAGACGCTTTGCATTGAGCTTCAGGATAAGCCCGGTCAGCTCGTCGCCGTTTCAAAGATCATCGCGGATCACGGCGCGAACGTGATCTCCGTCCACCACGAGAGAGCGGGCGAGGGCAGCGACGTTATCGGCTGCTATCTGCGCATAATCATCGAAACCAGAAACTTTGAACACGTCAAGGAAATCTCTAACGCGCTTACAGGCGCCGGATTCAAACTGATATAAGGAGAAATCATCATGGAAAAGATCTATACAAAGAACGCGCCCGACGCTATCGGACCCTATTCGCAGGCTGTCAAGGTGAACGGAATGGTTTTCACCTCGGGACAGATCGCCATAAATCCCGCCGCAGGCGACGTTGAGGCAGTCGGTATCGAGGCTCAGACCGAGCAGGTCTGCCTCAACCTCAAAAACGTCCTCGAGGCAGCCGGCAGCTCGCTCGACAAGGCTGTGAAAACCGTTTGCTTCCTCGCGGATATGAACGACTTTGCCGCCTTCAACGCGGTATACGGCAAGTACTTTACCTCCAAGCCCGCCCGCTCCTGCGTCGCGGTCAAGACTCTTCCCAAAAATGTTCTTGTCGAGGTCGAGGTCATTGCCGAGGCTTGATTAACTGCGCCCGCTGATCCGGGCGCTTTTTTTCGGGTTGAAATCTGCCCCGCGATTATGATATAATGAACCAGTATTATTCTGAAAGGAGAAGTAACAAAATGAAAAGACTTATCGCTCTTGCGCTCGCTATCACAATGCTGTCGGGACTCGTGACAGCCGGAACGCTTACGGCTTCCGCCGAAACGGATGTTGATTTCTCTCAGGAGTACAAAAGCTCGCCGTTCTATACCAGGCTGATCGCGGCGCTCGAGAGCTCCGAAGGGAAAACCACCATGGAAAAGGCGGCGGCAGCGGCTGTTTCTCAGGAGGGCTACAAGAACTACTCGACCGAAGGGATCGATATCGAGCAGGCGAGGCTTCAGGGCTTGCTCTGGACCGGCGCCGAGCTCAGAAACAATGATAACGGAACGGGCAACACCGAATATACCCGATGGGCTCAGACCTATATCATGAATTCAACGGGCAGCGGGCAGTACCTCGACTGCGACTGGTGCGCGATATTTGCGAGCTGGTGCATGTTCCGCGCGGGCTACTGCAACGAGGAACGGCTCAGGAGGTATTACTATTCCTACTGCGCCGACCCCAGGATAGAATATGACGCCGACGCGTGGATAGAGGCGTTCGACCTCGACCAAAAGGATGTCTGGTACACTCCTGCGGCACAGGGAAAGCTCGACGCTTACAGCTGGAACAACTACGTCAATACTCAGATCGACCCCTTCGATATTCCGTACAAGCCGGGCGGACTTGTTTTCTTCACCTGGAACGGCTCGGGAAGATATTTCAATCATGTCGCCGTTGTCATTGATTATGACGCCGATACCCACGTTCTCACCTTTTCCAACGGAAATTCCGACGGACAGGTTGTCACAAGGCAGATGGATCTCGACGTCACGGAGGAATACAGGGGAAATGTCATGCTCCAAAACAGCCTGCGCATTATGGCTTACGGCGAATACGACGAGATAAAGCCCCTCGACCGCAAGGATATCACGGCGGATGTATCCGAAATAACCTGGGACAGAACCGCTCCGTCGGGAATAATAATTCAGACTGACTCCGAATCAAAGATCGCTTCGGTTTCCGTTGACGGCGAGTATTTCGGCTCGAATACGGAGAGCAACATGGTGCTTCTCAACGGAAGGCTCTCAATAGGAAAATCCGAGATGAAAAAGCTTTCGATAGGAGAGCACAGCCTTCTGCTCACCTTTGACGACGGAGCGATCGAGCTTCCTCTGACGATCATGGAAACCATCGTCCTCGGAGACGCGGACGGCAACGCCAAGGTGACGATCGAGGACGCGACGCTTGTCCAGAAATACGCGGCAAGAGCCGCCTCGATAGAAGATGACAGAAAAGAGCGCTCCGACGTGAACCATGACGGAAAAATCGATATAACAGATTCCACGCTTATCCAGATGCACGTTGCGAGCATGATAACCTTAGTTTAATACCGCATTATTTCACGGACGCCCGATCCTCAGTCGGGCGTTTGGTTTTCGTACACTCTTGAAATCAATCGGCATATACTGAACTATAAAGCATTTCGGTTGGTGATGAAATGGATATGGATATAAAGACGATCGCCGTGATCGGCGGCGACAAAAGACAGCTTTTTTTGGCGCGTTCTCTTTGCGAGGACGGCTATGCGGTGCTGCTTGCGGGATTTGATTCTATAAAAGAATTATCAGGCTGCGTGCTCTGCGGGATCCGCGAGGCGCTCGAGAGGGCGGATATCGTCATACTTCCGGTGCCCTGCCTGCGCTCGGACGGCGCCCTGAACGCTCCCTTCGCGGAAAAGGAGATCATTTTTTCCAATGAAGAAATAAAACTGATGGCAGAAAAGCCTGTCTTTACCTCCTTTGCCGAAAGACTTGTCAGAAATCATCCCGCGCTGGGCGGCGCGGCGGTTTATGATTATGCCGCGCGCGATGATTTTGCCGTCCTGAATGCCGTGCCAACAGCCGAGGGCGCTCTTGAGCTTGCCATGAACGCCTGCGAGGGGACAATAGCCTCCTCAAAAGTGCTGGTCTCAGGCTTCGGCAGGGTCGGAAGGGCGCTTTCAAGGCTTCTTGTCGCCGTGGGCGCGCGGGTAACTGTCGCCGCGAGAAAAAGTTCAGACCGCGCCGCCGCCTGTTCTCTCGGAGCAGACGCTGTCGATTTCGGCTCGGCTGATTGGGATTACGACATCGTTTTCAATACCGTGCCCGCGCCGGTTTTTGATGAAGCGCGGCTGAAAAAGCTCCGACCGAATACTTTATTATTTGACCTTGCCTCACTTCCCGGGGGAGTTGATTTTGAGGCGGCGCGCGCTCTCGGTATCGACGCGCGGCGCGCGCTGGCGCTCCCGGGGAAATGCGCTCCGAAAACAGCGGGCGAGATTATTAAAAAAACAGTATTTGAGATTATCAAGGAGGTCAGTAAATAATTGGTGAAAAAAGCAACCATAGGATTTGCGATGTGCGGTTCTTTTTGCACCTTTTCAAAAGCTTATGAACAGATGCAAGTCTTGGCGAAGGACGGCTATGAGCTCGTCCCGATCATGTCGGAAAACGCGGCGAACACCGACACGCGCTTCGGTACGGCGGAGGAGAACCGCCTGCGGGCGGAGAAGATCACGGGCAGCAGGGTGCTGTGCACCAAGGTAGACACCGAGCCTCTCGGACCGCGCGATATCTGCGATATGCTCGTCATAGCGCCCTGTACGGGCAACACCCTCGCGAAGCTCTCGCTAGGCGTGACCGATACAGCTGTTACGATGGCGGCAAAATCGCTGCTGCGCGTGGGAAAGCCCGTGCTTATCTGCGCGGCGACAAACGACGCTCTGGGAGCCTCGGCGCAGAACATCGGCAGATTGCTCAATACAAAAAATATTTTCTTTGTTCCTCTTGCGCAGGACGATCACGAGAATAAGCCGAACTCGCTGGTGGCTGATTTTGAGCTTATCCCCAAATGCGTGACAAAAGCGCTCGGCAAAGAACAGCTCCAGCCGATATTAGTATAACAAATCTGATAATGTCCACCGTTTCTATAGGCGGCGTCCATTATCTGAAGGCAACACCGCAATTATGCGGTATTATCCTTAAAGCATGAGGCTGACCTTTTTGCGGGTCAGCCTCTTTAAATATTTGCCGTTATTCCTTTTGACGGAGCGCCGTGGTCGATTATGCTTCCGAGGATAACATCTTTTTTAAGAAAATCAATATCTTTCTATTGTGCGGCGCGTCTTTTTGTGCTAAAATGGTATAAGAATAGCAAAAGAGGTATGAATATGAAATACTGCAAGGAATGCAACAATTACTTTGAGGACGACAGCCTCACGGTCTGCCCGTACTGCAAGGACAGGCAGCTCCCGCTGTACGACGTTGAAAAGACGGAGGAAAAGGAGATGTCTCCGCAGAAGCGCACCACCGTGAGAATACTTTCCGCTATCGCGCTCATTATCCTCGCCTGCCTGTTTATCTGGGGAGTCGACTGGCTGCTCGGACTGCTGAAGGGCTTGTTTTAAGGCGGCGCCCCACGATTTCGGCGCTCGCCTCGCTTGACAATTGTTTCGTCAGCCTGCCCTGAAAGCCTGTTGCGCAGTCCGCATACCTGAATTATGCGGTATTGCCTTGATCTGTTAATATTTCTAAAGGAGAATTAAAAATATGAAAACCGAAACAAAATGCCTGCACTCGGGCTATGTGCCCGGAAACGGAGAGCCGCGACAGCTTCCCGTCTATCAGAGTACGACCTGGAAATACGCTTCCTCAGACGATATGGGAAAGCTCTTTGATCTGGAAGCGAGCGGATATTTTTACACCCGCCTTCAGAATCCGACAAACGACGCTGTCGCCGCTAAGATCGCGGCTCTTGAGGGCGGCGTCGCCGGAATGCTCACCTCGAGCGGTCAGGCAGCCAACTTCTTCGCGCTCTTCAATATCTGCGAGACGGGCAGCCATATCGTGGCGTCCTCGGCTATCTACGGCGGCACCTATAACCTTCTCGGCGTGACCATGAAGAAAATGGGCATCGACGTCACCTTTGTCGATCAGGATCTTCCCGAGGAGGAGCTGGCAAAGGAATTCCGTCCGAACACCCGAGCCGTTTTCGGCGAGCTGATCACCAACCCCACCGTTTCGGTGCTTGATATCGAGAAATTCGCGCGTCTGGCTCATTCCCACGGCGTGCCGCTCATTGTTGACAATACCTTCGCGACTCCGGTGAATTGCCGTCCCATCGAGTGGGGAGCGGATATCGTGACCCATTCCACCACAAAGTATATGGACGGTCACGCGATCGGTGTAGGCGGCGCGATCGTTGATAGCGGCAATTTTGACTGGATGGCTCACGCGGACAAGTTCCCCGGACTCACGACTCCCGACGACAGCTACCACGGCATAGTTTATGCCGAGCGCTTTGGCAAGGCGGCTTATATCACAAAGGCGACCGCTCAGCTCATGCGCGACCTCGGCTCTATCCAGTCGCCCCAAAACGCCTTTTATCTCCAAAACGGACTTGAGTCCCTTGCCGTGCGCATGAACCGCCACTGCGAGAACGCTCTCAAGATCGCGGAATTCCTCAAATCTCAGGACAAGGTCGCCTGGATCCGCTATCCCGAGCTCGAGGGCGACAAATACTACGACCTCGCTCAAAAATACCTTCCCAACGGCTCCTGCGGAGTAATGGCATTTGCCGTCAAGGGCGGCAGAGACAAGGCGATCCGCTTCATGGACAGCCTGAGGCTCATGACGATCGCTACTCATGTTGCCGACGCCCGCACCTGCCTGCTCCATCCCGCCAGCCATACCCACCGCCAGCTTTCCGAGGAGCAGCTCCGCGAGGCGGGTATCGCCCCGGATCTGATCCGTCTTTCCGTCGGACTTGAGAACGCCGACGATCTGATAGAGGATCTTAAGCAGGCGCTGGATAAGATATAAAAAACGTTGTAATAATGCTTGAGAGGTGCAGTTATGTCAGCTTTTGTATCCGCGATTATTGTAGCCGCGGGCGGTTCCGTCCGCATGGGCATTGCCGACAGCAAGCAGTTCATCCCGCTTTTGGGCAGGCCCGCAATCGAATATACCCTCCGCGCCTTTGAGGAGTGCCATCTGATCAACGAGATCGTTGTCGTCGCCCGCGAACAGGACAGGGAGCGCATAATCGCTCTCGCCGAGGAACAGGGCTTCGGCAAGCTTTCCGCAGTTGTTATCGGCGGGGAATTCCGCGCTCAAAGCGTGCGCAACGGCGTCGCGGCGGCTAGCCCCAAGGCGAAGTACTACGCGATCCATGACGGCGCGCGTCCGCTCATTACAGTTGAGGAGATCGAGCGAGTGGTCGAGGCGGCTTTTGATACGGGAGCAGCGACGCTCGGCACCTCCGTCACCGACACCATCAAGATCGTCGACGGCTACGACAATATCGAGAGCACGCCGCTGCGCTCTCAGCTCCGCGCCGTTCAGACTCCGCAGGTGTTCGAGGCAGAGTTTTATTCCTTTGCTATCGACAACGCCCGCGACGCTCTTATGAATTTCACCGACGACTGCGCCCTGATCGAGAATATGGGCGGCGAGGTCAAGGTTGTCAAGGGCAGCAAGGAGAATATCAAGCTCACAACTCCGGTAGATGTCATAATCGCCGAATCTATTTTGAAAAACAGGACGTGATGTCATGTTCAGGATCGGTCACGGCTACGACGTTCACAGGCTCGTCGAGGGCAGAAAATGCATAATAGGCGGAGTTGATATCCCATTTGAGCTGGGGCTTCTCGGTCATTCAGACGCCGACGTGCTGCTTCACGCGATAAGCGACGCGCTACTGGGCGCTGCCACGCTCGGCGATATCGGCAAGCTCTTTCCGGATACCGACGATCGCTTTCTCGGAGCGGACAGCCTTGTGCTTCTCGGCGAGGTTTGCCGTGTTCTCAGAGAAAACGGCTTTGGGATCATCAATATCGACTCCACGGTTATCGCTCAAAAGCCAAAGCTCTCGCCTCATATCACCGCCATGCGGGAGAATATCGCCCGCGCCTGCGGGATAGATATCTCACAGGTGAGCGTAAAGGCGACCACCGAGGAACGCCTCGGCTTCACCGGCAGGCATGAAGGGATATCCGCCCATGCGGTCTGTCTGATCGGCAAATAGTTTTTGCGTTTGATAAACAGCAGACGCTTTTCCGTAATAACCAAATCACATATTTAAAACACCTCGCGCATAAATTGCCGTGAGGTGTTTTTTATGTTAAGAAAGGCGATAATTCCTATACTTACCTTTGCTGTGATGGCGGGGGCGGTTCTGCCCGCCCGGGCGATCGAGGACAGCGCGGTTTCTGCTCCCTCGGCGATACTCATGGAGGCGGATACGGGCAAAATTCTTTTTGAAAGAAATGCTCATGAAAAAAGACCCTGCGCTTCGATCACAAAGGTCATGACTCTGCTGCTCGTCTTTGAGGAAATGGACGCGGGGCGGCTGGGGCTCGACGATATGATAGTTTCCTCGGCGCACGCCGCCTCAATGGGCGGCAGCGATATCTGGCTCGAGGAGGGGGAGACCATGACCGCCGACGACATGATAAAGGCGACGGCGGTCGCCTCCGCGAACGACGCGGCGGTAGCGCTCGCGGAGCATATCAGCGGCAGCGAGGAAGCGTTCGTGGAGCGCATGAATAAGCGCGCGAAGGCTCTGGGGATGGAGGACACGACATTTAAAAACTGCAACGGACTCGACGAGGAAGGGCACCTGACCTCGGCTTATGATGTTGCCCTGATGTCTCGAGAGCTGATGAAGCACAGGAAGATCTACGATTATACAACTATCTGGCTAGATTACCTGCGCGGCGGCGAGACTCAGATTGTCAACACCAACAAGCTCCTTAAAACCTACAAGGGCATAACCGGTCTGAAAACCGGCACAACCGACGACGCGGGCTGCTGCATGGCGGCAAGCGCAGAGCGCGACGGCATGACTCTTGTCGGAGTGGTGCTCGGCTGCTCAAGCGGAAAGGAGAGATTCGCCGACGCTGCGGCTCTGCTCGATTACGGCTTTGCAAATTATTCTGTGAAAGAATTAAAGCTCCCGGAGAGTTTTCCCGGGAGCATAGAAATAAAGAGCGGGATGGAAAAGGAACTCCCGCTGAGCTGCGATATCAACGCGCACGCGGTGGTCGAAAAGGCGAGCGCGGACGAGGCGAATGCGGAGATAAAGCTCCCCGATGAAGCCGAGGCGCCGATAGAGAAGGGCGAGAAGCTCGGAAGCGTTGAATACAGCGTCGGGGGAGAGAACCTGAGCTTTCCGATAACCGCCGCGAAGGGAGTTGAAAAAACCTCCTTCCCGCTAATCCTGGGAAGCCTTTGGGATTCGATGGTAAGGCTGTGAAAATGCTCCGGCGGGCGCTTTATACGCATCTTAAATAGTTGAAACAGATCAAAAACATCTGCAACGGCGCGTCAAAAACCGTTCTTTGCGCCGCCTTTTTCACGTATAAAAGGAATTGCCGATTAGACTCAACGTTGTGATTTCCTTCAAACACAAAAGCAGGGGCGGTTTTTGCCGTCCCTGCTTATACTAAGGCGACACCTCATACCTGAATCATGCGGTATTGCCCTGATTTTTATTGGATTCTCTTTGCCGAGTCGCACCAGCTTTTCAGCTCACGGTTATTGATGAAGGAGTCAAAATTGGCGTTGTTCCTGACCTCGGGAACGGTTATGCTCTTCTTCATCCATTCAACCAGCTTTTCGACGCTCAGGCTTTCCAGCATTTCCCCGGGTACAGGCAGGGAGTCGCCGACGACGGAAGCCGTTTCCGAATCCGCCGGGCAGTACGCCCAGGTTATTTTCGGCTCGGAGAAGTCGCCGCGATCGGCGGCAAGCTCGATAAGGTCTCCGGGCGAGGGCGTTTCGATATCATATCCGACGCCTGCCAGAACGACGGTGAGCGGATCTATCTCCGCTTTCTCAGGCTCCGGCTGCTTGACCTCGGTTTTCCTCGGAGGCGGCTCAGTGGCTTGCGGCTGATTTTTCGTTTGGTTATTCGTCTGATTTTTCGTCTGATTATTCGGCGGATTATTTTGCCGATTCTTCGACGGCTCGGAATGCCGCTTCAGCTTTGGATTTTTTAATATCAACAGACACAGCGCTGCGCCGATCATTCCGGCGAAGAGCAGAACAGCCGAAAAGAAGCTCCCCTCACTTTTCCCTCCGCTTCCGCTGCCCGATACGGCGGGAGCGGTCGTTTTTGTCTTGGGAGGTCCGAGAATAATTATGCTGTTGACGATCTCCTTTATCCGCTTGTTTTTTTCTTTGGGCGCGCCCTCAAAAAGAAACTCAAACTGATAGAGGATCCCGTCCTTTGCGGCGATATAATAGGTCGTTTCCCAGTCGCAGACCAGAAATTGTGTCGTGCCAAAGCGATACTTGCCGACCTTTTCCTTTCGCTCTTCGGTAAAGTAGGAGCTGTGATCCATATAATAGTCAACGGTGAATGATGAAGCCGCGAGTTTCGGTTCAAGGGATTTGAGCTCGTTGACGGGCGAGCTGCCGATCCGCAGATACTCGTTTTCGCAGGGCTTTATCTCCGTGTCGTAAACGACGTCGAGTCCCGCAGGCACATTTGCGTCAGCTCCGACCTCGCCTCGGTATTTTGTTACCTCCCAGGATTCGGGAACGTGGATCAGCAGACTGACGTTGGAATCGCATACGATCTTTGTCTTGTCCTCCGCGTTCGCCGCGGTGACTGAGAGCACGGCAAGCGCCGCGGCTAATAAAAGCGCGAAAACTCTTTTCATGGCGTTTCGATCCCCAAAAGCTCGCAGACAAGCTCTACGGCTTTTAAATAGCGCTCCTGATAGCTTCCGCTCACGGATACAAAATCTCTGCCGTGGGAGCGCAGCAGCTCCTTGAGCTGATTGCTGTACTTTTCGCGGTCGTCGCGGATGATCTCGCTGCGGTCTCCGTCCTGCACAAAGTCCACGTCGGGCTCGAGGAAAAGTATGAGGTCGAAGCGGTTCAGGGCGTCGATCGCGTCGGAGAGCGATTTGTTTTTCTCGATTTGCGGATCCTCGAGAAAGCCCATAAAAAACTGAGTCACAAGAGCGTCGGTGTCGATAAAGAGCACGCGGTTGCTGTGCTCCGCAGCCTTGATCTCGTTGAGCTTATGCTGAAGAAGGATCTCGGTAAAGTCCTCCGAGAGCATAAGCCTGTCGGTGCCGCTTTTTTCCGAGAGCTCGCGCCCGGCCTCGTCAACAAAATTTGTGTTGAAGCGGTTCGCGAGGTTGATCGTCAAGGTCGATTTTCCCGTGCTCTCGCCGCCTGTAAGCAGAACCCTCTTGACATAATACGGCTTCACCGCGTTGGGAAGCCAATCCCAGCGGCGATAGGGATTTCTGCGGAGCTCGGTCGAGCTGATCTCATTCCTCGGGAAGATATAGAGCTCGCTTTCGGGATAGCAGACGTTCCAGAAGCTGTCCTTTCCGTAGTCGCTCCCGCAGAATACCACGTCGATTTTTTTGCCGATCTGTTTCTTGACCTTCTCGGCGTCCGCGAGCCAGTACTCGCGCGTATAATCGGCTTTGGTTCGTGCTTCGTCGGTGAGCGTGATGATCTTTACGTTTCCGATGTGCTTTGTAAGGACGTAGAGCCAGCGGTAGCGCACTCTCGGGTCGATCTCATCCCGGTTTGTCCCTGTGCTCAAAACAATATAGAGCTCGCGGCAGAGGTTAGCCGCCCGGATTATGCAGTCGAGATGTCCGTTGTGCAGAGGATTGAAGGAGCCTCCGTACATCCCTGTATCATACCTGCTTTGATTCGCTTTCAATTCTGCCTGCCTCCCTGTTCCATTTGATAAACATGATGATAGCGTTGATAAGATAAACGCTCCACATCGCGAGCGTTGCGAGGTTTTCTCCGCCGTTGATGAAATTGACGAGCCACATGATGACCGTGACCACGTCCACGGCGATCCAGAGCACCCATTGCTCGGTCAGGCGCTTGACGGAAAGCACCTGGGCGACGACCGAAACCACCGTGCTCATGCTGTCGATATAGGGCAGCTTGCCGCCCATGAGCTGCAAAACAAAGCCGTAGCCGCCGATCGCGGCAGCTGTGACGAGGTAGACGATAATGCCCTTTTTAAGCGGAAGGCGCTGCTTTTTGACCTCGCCCGAGGTCTTGTTTATATGCTTTCGCCAGGCGATAAAGCCCACGAAATTCATCGGTAGATAGTACAGCATATTGAGCATGACCTCGCCGTAGTAGGGAACCAAGAAGGCTATCCACGCGTAAAAGACGACGTTTACAACTCCGAAAATGAAGGATGAGCGCTTGCCCTTGCCCGTGAGTATGACGCACCAAACGCCCGTGAGCCCCGCAATTATGCTTATAATGCTGTCGCGGCTGTAGAGCGCGACGGCGAGGATGACCGCCGTAGCTGTTCCGAGCCAGATGAGCTCGAGAGGCTTCCAGCCGGTGATCTCATCCCTGAAAAATTCTCTTATCGCGTTTCCGATACGCTTAAATCTCAGTGCCATTGCTTACCCCCATGAGCCGAAAGGTGTTTTTGCCGGAGCGCCGCTTGGTGACAGACCGAGGATCTTGCTGTTGCGGCGCAGAAATTCGATTATTTCGGGGCGGTCGAGCGTGAGAAAGACCTCCTTGGTTATTCCCCTGTTCTTTTTGAGCAGCTCTTTAAGACCGATAACGATGAATTCGGCGTTTCCGAGCATGAATACGGAGGATACCACCTCGCTGAGAAGCTCGCGCTGTCTCGGCGAAAGGCTGTCGATCGAATCGGCGTTTTCGATAAACGAAACGCGGGCAACGAGAGAATGGGTGAGCACCGAAAGCTCCTCCGGCGCGGAAGGAGCTTTTTTCGTCCTGAGAAACTCGTCCGCGGTTATGAATTTTTTGAGCTTCCTGCAGTATTCCGCGAACTGGGTGCCCTCCGCCATGCCGACGTTTCCGATTATTTTGCTGCGCACGACCGGATCTGTTACGTCGCTGTTGAAGTGCAGGATGTCGCTGACCCTGACCCATGAGCGCGGCGTCGCGAAAATCATATTGTCCTCCTCTGCCTGCTGGGTGTGAAGCGCGGAGGGCTTGAAGGTGAGATAGTCAACGACGTAGGGATGAACGTTGTTTTTGAGCGCGTAATCGTATTTCCATTCGTTAAAATCCGGCTCAATATAATGGATCTCAAAGCGGTCGGCGAGCGGTCCCGCGAGCTGGATATATACTCCGTCGTCGTCCTCGCGGTTTCCGAGTCCGATCACGAAGGTCCCCTCGGGAAGCCGGTACTGTCCGATCCTTCTGTCGAGAATAAGCTGGTAAGCCGCGACCTGTACGCGCTTGGAGCAGGAGGTCAGCTCGTCCAGGAGCAGGATGGTGTTTTTGCCGTCGCGCTCCTCGTCGGGAAGGATCTCGGGGGAGAGCCAGACGGTTTTTGTCCTGTCCTTGTTGGGATAGATCAGTCCTCCGATCTCCACCTCCGACATCTGAGCCAGACGTATATCTATAACCTTGTAGCCGTACTTTTCTCCGATCTGCTTTATCAGCTCCGATTTGCCTACGCCCGGAGCGCCAAGCCCCAGGATCGCGTGCTTTATGTCGTGCTCGATATTGAATTCAACGCACTTTTGAAAGTCCCTTATTGTCATAATATCTCCTTATAATCGGGTGATCTGTCCTATCCTCCTGAAATCCGGGCTGTTCACGTTTTGATTGTTCAAAACAAGGATGGTTTTCTTTTTCAGCGAGGGGATGAAAGCCTTGTCGTTCAGCTCCGAGAAATAGCCGTCGGTGAGTATCATCATCACGTCGGGAGTGATCCTGTTTTCCCGCAGCCATTTGTATATGCAGTTTACGTCCGTGCCTCCCGAGTGCTTAGGCAGGCTTTTGAGGATATTTTCTTTTTTTCTTATCTTCAAATAAATATCTGTCACCGAGGTGTCCCAGTAGCAGATATTCATGACGCATTTGAATTCCGAGGTTATGTGATAGAGATGAAAGAGGAATTCCTTCATTTCCTCTGACGAGACCGAGCCGGAGCAGTCGACGAACGCCCAGATCTCCTCGATCCTCTCGGCGGTCAGGCTGTAGCCCGGGATTATCATATCCATGTGGAGGTACTTTCTCTCGGGAGTCGCGTAGGAGGTTTCGTCGCTGATGTTCTCGTACAGATAATTCCTGAGGACCTTTTGCCAGTCTTTCCTTTTGCCGGCTTTAAGGATATCCTTGAGCTCGCGGACGATCTCGGCGGAGGGCGAGTCCGAATAGTTCTTTTTCATCAGCTCGCCCAGCAGAGCGCCCAGCTCCTTCTGGCTTATTCCGCCGTCAAAGGAGCCCGCTGACGCTTCCCCTGACGGATAGTCTAAATCCGGGCGCACGATTATTTTGGCGGGGCTGTCTCCGTAGACAGGATAGAGCACCAGATATATGCTTTCATCCTTTTCATTGTTGTTTTCGCAAATTCGGGCGTACACCTGCTCTGTGGATTCCATCCAGTACATTTTCTGAAAAATCCCGTCGGAGGGTCTTTGGAAGGGAATACCCTTTTTCAGCATCGTCTTTGTCATGTCGTCAAGAAGCTTGTTGACGACGATATCGGAGGCGACGTTCCACAGCGCGGGATTCTTGTTTCCGAGGCGGTACGGGTGCATGAGAATGATATGCATCAGCTCGTGCATGATGACAAAAAACCGCTCGCCCCGGTCAAGCCCGCCAAAGAATCGGGGATTGTATTTTATTATCCTGCCGTTTGTGCAGGCGGTGGGGATATGGATGTCCTCCGTTATGGGAACGCGCAGGATGACTTCGCCGTAAAACGGCATAGAGCCCACCAGCATCAGCTTGAAGGTGCTGATCTCCTGTTGAAAATCTTTCATAATAGCTCCGTTCAAAACAGGATCTGACCACTAAAGCCGTCCTTCAAATAATTGTCCGAGTCGTAGACAAGACCTCGGCTGTAGCCGGGGTCGCAAAAGACGGTATCTCTTCCGTAAAACTCGATCAGCCTTCCGTCGGAGGAGACGTAAACTCCGTCGCGGCAGTGGCAGATATCGTAATCGTAAAAGCCGCGCGTGAAGAGCAGAGAGGGATCGCCGTCCTTCAGTACGCTTTCAAAGCGCGTAAACTGTTCAATTGCGAATTTGTTTACCCCGGAGCAGCACATGAAGCCGACCTTGGGAACGCCGATATCTATCGCGAAATCCAAAAATCTGCGAGCCTCGTCGGGCGTGCCGATATAGTCTTTTAGCAGCATGCAGTTGAACACAAAAATATCCTTAAAGGAGATTTGGGAGATTATTTCCCTGAGCCGCGCGCCGTCGGGCACCGCCGCTCCTCCGAAAAGCCTTCGGTTTATCTCGTCGTCGTAGTGGTGGCGGCTGATATGGAAGGTTTCGATGTATCTGAGGTTTTTGAGCTCCGTTATCCTCTCGAGATCCATCCCGTTGGTGCTGACCGAAAGCTCCAGCCCTGGCCCGAAAACGTCAAACAGGAGGTCGATGGTTTCGCGCAGCAGGTCAAAATCATAAAACGGCTCGCCGCCCGTGATCTTTACTCCGCGCACCAGCTCTTCCTTTTTCAGCAGACGCATGACCGACTCGAGCTTTTTGAGGTCGACGCGGTCGTGCCGATTTGTGCCGGAGGCGATGCAGAACGGACAGGAGGCGGGGCAGTAGGACTGAGGCAGCACCGAGAGCTGCAGCTTTGTTTTACCCGGCTTGAGGGGATAGCTTTTGCCGTCGGCGGAGCAGATGTAATTTTTCACCTTTACCTGCCTGCCGAATATTTCGATCGTGCTTATTCCTCTTTTGTCAGAGGACGCGGGTGAGAGCGTATTTTCCATAAACAGCCTCCGCCTTTCCTTGAGCGGGAAGAAGCTTTGCCCCGCTGTCAAAAACCGCGACGTCCTCGATGAAGTATCGCAGCTTTTTGTCGCGGGTCGGGTAGCATCTTCGGTAGATATAATACAGCTCGCCCTCGTAGGTTATCGGGACGAGCGACTGCCAGAAGAACTGACCGATCCTCAGCTCGGCGGGCACCGAGATCTCGCCGGTTTCCGCGAGCTCCTTTTCCTCTCCGAAAATAAGCACGGCGGTTATTGTGGGCACGACGCTTTTTTCGTTTTTTATCAGAAGGTCGTTTTCCGTTTCTGTAGGGTTGTGGTAATAGGTCTTTTCACCCGAGAGGATTGTCCTTCTTACGCCCTCTCTTTCTGAGAGGACGTCGTCGTCCTCCTTGTCGCCGAGGATGGGGAAAAGGTAGTCGGGGTCGGTCTTTATTTTGTCGGAATCGGGCTTGAGAAACAAACGCGAGAAATTGTCCGGAATAAAGGTAGCTAATTCAATAAGGTCGTTGCCCTCCGTAAGCCTGCGAAGAACGTCGTTGTCGGGAAGCATGACGGTCAGCCTGTTTCCGTTTTTCAGGCGCATGGAATTGTCAGTCAGCGCCTTGAAGCCGTCCTTGCTCAGCCGTAAAGAAGCCAGACGGACGGTTGTAAGCTTAGTCGAGGCAAAGAAAACATTATTGTCGAGCCTGCGAAGGGTAGAGGGGAGGCTGACTGTTTTCAGGCTTGGGCAGTGTCCGAGAGAATGATGGCGCAGCTCGATCAAGCCCTCGGGAAGGATGAGCCTCGAGAGCCTTGACTCGGAGAACGCCGAGGCGCCTATCCTTTTTATCTGTATCCCGCCGAGAGTCGAGGGCATAAGAAGCGAGGCTTCTTTTCCGCTGTACATCAAAAGCGTATCCTCCGCCACGGTAAATCGGTTGTCAGTATAAGCTTTCATGTCAGCACCTTCCGTACAGTCTGTTCTGTTCTTCCTCAATGCGCCTCTGTTCGACTCTTTGGGCGGCAATCTCAAAATCGGCTTCATCGACCGCGCTTTTTGTTTTCATGATTTGCTTCAGCTCGAAATATTCGTTTCTCTCAAGTATTTTTTCGAGCAGCTCAATTAGCTCCGCGTCCGCTTGCTGCTCGATCAGGATATCCCGAAGCTGACTTACGCGGTGAATACCGACATTTGTATTATTCGAGCCGGAGAGGATCCTGTTTACAAAGGCGAGAAGTGTCTTTTTGTCCATCGGTCAGCCTCCTGAGTAGTTGATTCTCGATTGTGTTCGTCAAGTCATGGCTTTTAGTAAGCCCGGGCTACAGGATCACCGTGTCGCCCGCGGCGATATAGTTGAGATTTTTGATGTGTGGCTTCATGAACTCATACTGCGCCGTCCCGGTGCAGTGGCAGGTGTAGTAGGCGATATCGAAGGCGTCGAGCGTTTCGGCGTAGCTCCTCAATAGCTCCGAGGGCTCGAGCTTCATGAAGTGGAAGCCACCCACCAGGATATCCGGCTTGAACCACTCCGCGATGTTGATTATGCCCTTGTGGGAGCACCCGCTGATTAGTATTCTTTTGCCCGCTTCCTCAATGAGCAGATAGTGCTCGTGCCTGAAATCGTCGGGCACGATTGCGCCGTCCTTCTTCATCCCGAGTCCGAAGGCTCCCATCTCGAGCCTTTTTCCGCTGCCGTTGCGGGAGTACAGGGTCATGCCGTCGCAGAGTTTGTGCTCGTCGCCTGTAAAAATCAGCCTGTCGCTTTTTTGCAGGGAGGGATCGAGTCCGATATATTTTCCCTCGGCGTTGAAATGCTCCTCAAAGGCGTAACGGCTGAGATATACCGGGGCGGTTTTGTTTATTGAGAGAAAGGCTTTGAGCCCGCCGCCG
>CACYIC010000003.1:0-1402 GCA_902774325.1 uncultured Ruminococcus sp. | reverse complement strand
TTTCCGCGAAAAGAGCGCTCTGACCTGTATCAAAGAGTATTTTCCTGCCTTCAGATTCGATAAAAAGGCTGAGACCGTGCTCGACGGGCAAGCCTTTTTTCGTCGTATTTTCGGTCAAAACAGTGATTTTCATTTCATCACCTCATTTTTTCATAATTATAGCACTTACGGCTCTCCGTGTCTATCCAAACCCGAAAAACTTTTTTTGATTTTTTCTGAAAACGGTGTTATAATACGATACATATCGACAACGGCGCTCATAAAGCGGAGTCCGTCAAATTTTGAAAAAACCGTGAGGTGAGATGATGAACAGAAAGCTTGTGATCCGGCGGGCTATGGCGCTTGCCGTGCCTATAATGATACAAAACGGAATAACAAACGCGGTGGGACTTGTCGACCATATAATGGTCGGCAGCCTGGGAACCGAGGCTATGACCGCCGTTTCCATAATCGGGCAGCTTCTGTTCGTTTATTCCCTGGCAATCTTCGGCGGTATTTCCGGACCCGGGATATACGCCGCGCAGTTTTACGGCAGCGGCAATACGGAGGGAGTGCGCCGGGCGACACGCATGAAGGCTTGGATATGCATTTTTTGTACGATAGCCGGCATTTCGCTGCTGCTTTTCGGAGAGGATATACTTATTAATCTTTATCTCCACGGCGAGAGCGCCGATATCGTCTGCACACTACCTAAGTCGATGACCAAGAGGTGCGGAAGCTCCGTTTCCTTCGCCGTCCGCCAATAGGTCGACTCTTGCAGATCGTAGACCTTATCACCCGTATAATTGCCACGACGGATATCCTCGCTGTCAGCATACTTCACCGTCCAGAGCTCACGACTGAGCCGATTGCCAGCCTCATCACGCAGATAGAGCTCTGCAATGGCCACCACCGAGTTGCCTGCATGGGTGGAGAGGGCTTCTATGGCAACATACCTGCCTTTCTGGGGCGCAGCAAAACGAATGGTCTGCCAACCATTTCCTGCAGCCAACTGTCCCTCTGCCACAGGGATGGCGGAATTAAGATCGGGCTTATCAGCAGGGTTGTTATGTGTGCGCGACTCTTCTACCTTCAACTGATCCAGTTCCGGATGATTCTGTGCTGAAAGGAACAGACCAACATGCTTCCCGTCTTTCGACAGATAATAGGCCTGCATCGAGGGACCAACCACATCGAGCACCACCACCTCGTTCTGTCCTTTCCTCAGCCAACAGCCTGGTACATAGAGTGTCTGCTGGGGTCCGATATTCCAGAACCTTCCGATGGCATAACCATTCACATAGACCTGTCCTTTGCCGAAAGCTCCCATATTCAGGAAGGTATCCCCCACCCGCTTCAGATTGAAATAGCCACGATAATAGCCTGAGCCCTTGAACGACATCTTGGTGATGGTATCGCGCTT
>CACYIC010000002.1 GCA_902774325.1 uncultured Ruminococcus sp. | reverse complement strand
ACCGTTGTCAGCAAGCACAGCGCGCGACGACGAGACGACAACGAAGTATTGCGGAAAATAGACCGCAAAGATTGTCTATTTTTTATTTGAGTTTAGTATCATACGCACGGCTTGTTCAGATCGAGCACGGCGATATCGTGGTGAGGCACCTGCTCCTCCTCGGGAGGCTCGGTCATATAATCGCCGAATACCATTCTCAGATACTCGTCGTAGCCCGCCATGCAGGTCAGCTCGATGCCCTCGAAATTCACCGTAGCTACGCCCTCGTATATGCGCTTTGGGTACTCGAATTTCATCCAGTAGGGACCCGAGCACAGCTCGGTGACAAAGTCGTTTTCCTCGAAGCTGTACTTTGACATCTGCTTTTCGCTGAAGCGCCAAATTTTTTCCCTGACCTTCTTTCCCCTGAATATACCCAGAAGCAGTCTGCTTCCGAAGGCGAGGAGCCCGCCGTGGTTCTCGGGGACGACCTGCGCCAGAAAGAGCGAGTAGAGCATAGTCCAAAAAAGCTGCGCCCTGCGCGCGAGTCTGCCGTTGGGCGCGGCGTCGAGCGGAAAAACGTCGAGCACAAGACCGTGCGGAATATCTACGTTGACCTGATTGGTCTTTACCATCGTATAATTCGTATCTGTCACGGTCATGAAGATGTTGCCCGTGAATACCTCGCCGTCGGTCCTGAGCAGCCGGAACCTTCCGTCGGCATGCTGCTCGCGCCACAGCCTGTAAAGCATTTCATAGTCGGGGCGCGGAAGCATGACGTCGATATCGTCGTCCCACGGGACGAAGCCGCCCTCGCGCAAAGCGCCTATGAGCGCGCCGCCTATCAGATAATAGGTCAGCCCGTTTTTTTCGCAAAAATCCTTGAAATATTTCAGCATATCGAGCTGCTTGAGCTGCAGCTCACGCAAAAGCTCGGGGGTGAGATCAACCTTGTCCATCATCTTTTTACCGTATTCTTAATTACCTTTTGTCTGACCTTTTCGATGTGCTCCTTGGCGTGGCTGCCGCGCAGCTTGCGCTTCCAGAAGGGTATCTCTATCAGTCCCGCGAACGTTCCTATTCCGTAGGCGACGTGGAGCAGCGGGAAGATCAGCGGGAGCAGGACAAACTGCGGCTGGACGTTCTTCATTGTAAATACTCCGACCGCGTTCACCACGTCGAACATCCCGTAAACAAGCAGCAGCATATAGAGCAGATACGGAAAGCCCAGAGCGGCGACGACAGAGAGTATCAGGATCATCATAACGAACAAAAAGGGCGCGAAGTGAAAATATGAGAGGCAGCCCGGGCAGACAGATACCGTCAGTCCGATCCACCTGCCGTTGGCGTATTTTTGACGGATCATATTTTTGAGGGTGTTCCTCGAATGCTGGTAGGAGATGATATCCGGGCAGCAGCACATCCTGTAGCCCGCCATTCTTATGCGGTAGTGGAATTCGTTGTCCTCCGTCCTGCCCAGATCCTCATTGAAGCCGCCGACCTTGGCGATAACCTCGCGCCTGTAGGCGGCGTGGAAGAGGCTGTCCATATACTCCTTCTGCGTCGCGGGGCGTCGGTATGCCGCGATCGAGCTTCCGAAAAGGCTGTCCTCCGCCGCGAGCAGGGTCATCTTCCAGGAGCTGACGTTAGAGCTGATATTAGGTCTGCCGCCGCCGACAACGTTCTCGCCCTGTTCAAGATTAAAGACGTTGCGGGTCACAAAGTTGCGCGGTATCCTCGCGTGGGCGTCGACGCGGATTATCACGTCGCCCGTAGCGGTCATCAGCGCGGCGTTCCATGAAAACGCCTGGTTGCGCTTGGCGCACTGGACTATCTTTACATCCAGAAAGCCGTAGTCCTCTTCCTTGAACCGGTTCATACGCTCAAGCGTAGAGTCGGTCGACATGCTGTCGACAAATACGATTTCAATTTTATCGTGAGGATAATCCTGAAGCGACATATCGGTGAAAAGTCCCTCTATCGCCTCAGCCTCATTATACGCGATCATGCAGAGTGAAACTACCACGGTGCACCTCCGGGAGAAGATGTGAGGAATTTCGGTCGGGCAGACAGATTCGTTTATAATAAGCCTTTCGCGCCCGACTCATTTAAAAGGTTCTATTTAAACGCCAAGAGCCATCTTGCGGAGTTCAGGAACGCCGTTTCCATGTAGGGGACGACGTAGAGCGCCGGAACAACGAAGAAGCAAAGCAGTATCCAGCCGGCGAAGCTGAGCGTGAGCCTCAAAAGCTTTCCGAAGTTTTTGAACGAGAAGCCGATCAGAGCGAAGGCGTAATAGCCCAAGCCGCGGCTGTCGTCAAGCGCGTAGGCGCAGAGCGGATAGTGCGCGAAGAGCATCGCGACAATGACCGTCAGGATGACCGAAACGACCGAAAGCGCGACCTCCGCCGCCGGCAAAAGCTCATTTCCCATATATTTCCAGACAGTCGTAAACATCCTGACGGGAGAGGATATCAGGCTTGTGATCAGGGTCAGGATCAGGTTGAGCGCGACGGTTTTGAGATAACGCGCGCCGCTGAAAAAATAAAAATAATCGGTTATCTCGCAGTTTTTCGTGACCGCAGCGTTCGCCGCCGCCTTCATGAAGCCGTTGATTAACGGCGAAAGGGCAAAGCTGATGACCGCGCAGCCGCACAGCGCGGCGAAACAAACCGGCTCCATACCCGAAACCACCTGCTCTGTTTCCGCGTCCGCAGCTCCGAAGCAGGTCAGTATCAGAAAAAAGAGATAATATATCCCGAAGATAAGAGCGGTAGTCAGCACAACGCCCGATAAAAGCACCAAAAGATTTCCCCTGAGCGACTCGCGCGCCTGTTGTTTTATGATTCTTTCCTTATTCATGATCGATCCAGCTCTTCCGTATAAAGTCGGTACATCGCCTCGGCGCAGATCTGAGCGTGCCTGAAAAAGTTCTCCTTGTCCATGCCCTCGTCGGCGTTGTGCATATTGATAACGTCTCCCTTGAAGGCGGGACCGAAGGCTACGCCCCTGCCGCCGAGCTTACGCGCGTAGGTGCCGCCGCCCGTTGAATAGATATCGGGCAGCTCTCCGGTAACGGACTCGTAAGCTCCGCTGAGCAGGCGTATGAGCGCGCTGTCCTCTTCGATATAAAGCGGCTTGTCGTGGTGGAGAACCTTGACTGTAAGCCCGCTGTTCTCGGCGACCTTTCGGAACTGGCGGATAACATATTCGCCGCTGACCGTAACGGGATAGCGGATATCGAAGCGGGCGACAGCCTCCTGTCCCTCGATATGTACCGCGCCGAGATTCACCGTCAGCGCGCCCGATACCGCGTCGCTCATCTTGAGGCCGAGCGACCTGCCGTTGGTTTCGCAGTTTACGGCGTAGTCAATAAACGAGCAGACCGCGCCGATTTCGTGCACGTCGTAGGCGTGGGAGATCAGCTCCGCCAGCTCAGCCGCCGCGTTCAGACCCTTTTCGGGCTCGCAGGCGTGAGCCGCCCTGCCGCGGCTGATTATCATCAGACCGTCGATCGTATAATTGAACTCAAAATTGCCCCTGGCTCCGTCGCTCAGGCGCATGAGAAGCTGTTCGTCATAGCTCGAGGAATCGAGCATTACATAAGCGAGGTCGGGTACGGCGTTGATAGCCTTGCCCGCGTGGAACTGCGAGAGCACCGTCGCCTCGTTTGAGGGAGTGCTGACCTCGATATGGAGTATTCCCTTTTCCGCGCGGCATATCCCGTAGTCGCTGTCGGGGGTGAAGGCATAATCGGGAAGCGGCTGCTTCTTGAAATATCCGTCCATATCGCTCATGCCCGTTTCCTCAGCCGTGCCGAAGATGCAGCGAAGGGTGTTTTTGCCCTCAACGCCGCTCTCCTTAAGAGCTCGCAGACAGTAGAGCGCGACCATCGAGGCGCCCTTGTCGTCGGCTATTCCCCTGCCGTAGAGCCTGCCGTCCTTCTCGGTGAGAGCAAAGGGGATAAAGCTCCAGTTGTTGCCCGCGGGCACTACGTCGAGGTGAGAGAGCGTGGCGCAGAGCCTGCCGCCCTCGCCGAGCTGAACGTGGCAGCTCTTGTCGGTGACCTTTTCGGCGGTAAGTCCGAAGTCGCGGGCGCGCGCGATAACAAAATCCATCGCGTCCTCGCAGCCTCCGTTGCCCGCTCCGTCAACAGACTCGAATCTCATCAGCCTGTCGAGATCGGCGAGCAGCTCCTCTTTGTATTCAAGTATTTTACTTCCAAACAACATTTTAAACCTCTTATTTGTTTCTTTCACGTTTTTTCAGGATAGCGGCGACGATCAGATATGCGGCGAATACGAATACCGAGCAAAGACTGATCGCGACGCCCGCCTTGAGTCCGGGGGTTTCGTAGGAAAAGACTATCTTCGATTCCCTGTGACCGGGCACCCTCACCGCCATCAAGCCCTTGTCCGCCTTGACGATCTCGGCGCTCTCGCCGTTCACCGTCGCGGAAAAGCCCTTGCTGTAGGGCACCGAGAAGAACAGGAGATTATCGTCTCCGGTGTTGTTGAAGGTCGCCTCAAAGCCGTTTTTAACGTATTTGAATTCCGAGCAAGAGCGCGAGGCGAGCTCCTTGCACGCCTTGCGGTAGGGAGCGCTTCCGTAGGAGTATTTGTCGACCGCGCTCTTGAATTTCTTTGAGTCCTTGCTGTAGAGCTTCGAGTATTTCTCGTCGGTGTAGCCCGTGATGTCGGCGTACTTTTTCATGTCGCCGCGCGAGAGCACCATCGCGTAGAGCAGAGCCTCGGTGCGGTGGCTTTCCTCGATCCGCTCAAACTCCTCCTCGGTGACGAATTCGCTGAAGCAGTAGCCCATCGGGATATAGTTCTCGTTCTCGTAGATATCAAAGCCGTTGCAGGTCTTGAGATACTTCCAGTCGGGCATCTTGGTATTGCCCTCCTCGTCAAGGAAGTTCTTGTCGCTGTCGGCTTTGGTGTTGTCCTTTGTATAGTCAAAATAGTATTTTACGCTCAGGAGGGGGCGCAGTCCGTACATCGTGAAATCAGGGCGCGAGCCTACGCTGCGGTAATAGCCCACCATGTCGTAAAACTCCATGATCGAATTTGAAACAGTGCTCTGGAAGCAATTGATAAAGGGCGTTTTCCAGTACATCCCGACGTTGTCGTTTGATCCGAAGATGTCGCTTCTCACCTGTTCTAAGTCGTCGATCTCGATTTTGTCGCGCGCGTTGAGAACATAGTCGCGGTACATGACCGTCGAGCTGCTGACGGTCACGCCGAACGCTACCGGTATCACGGAGATCGGCACCGATATCACGATCACCGCGACGAGCGCCAGGGTGAAGAAGCGCTTCCTGTCGCGGCTGAAATAACGCTTGTAAATCAGAGCTAAAAGCAAAATGCAGGAAAGGGCTATAATGCCGTAAACCCACCCGAAGGGGATGCTCCTCATAACGCCGAGCTTGAGCTTTCGCGAGTCGTCGGCGTCGCCGTAATTCGGCATGAGTCCCACAAGCAGTATTCCGACCGCCGTGATCCCCGCCGACCAAATGATCGCGCGGCTCCAGTCCACCTCATCCTCGGGCGCCTCGCATGCCTTGAGGGTGGCAAGTATCATCATCAAATCGAGCATATAGAACCAGCGCGAGTAGTGGATCGTGAGGTTGAACATCTGAAAGGCGCTGTTGAACAGCGGGATCGCCGACATCAAAAACAGCAGAACGAGGAGCTTTTTGAGCCAGTCGCGCTTTCTCATCTGGAGGTAGGCGATAACGCCCGTCATGCCGAACAGCGGCAGCCATGCGGCGTTTGACGCCCACTTGCTCTTGAGGTCCGGGGTAAAGACCGGATATGCCGAAACATCCGACGGGAAGAAGAAGCTCGCGAATATCGCGAAATACCTCTGCACGTCAAGATATACGATACCGTTCCAGCCGTCGCGTATCCTGGTGACGCGCGGGTTGCCGATAATGGCAAGCACCGTCGGTACGGTCACGATCGCAGACGCCGCGAAGCCCGTCACGGTTTCGACAGCGAGAAAAGCGAACTCCTTGATCGAGAATTTCCATGTCTTTGTAAGGGTCAGCATCAGGAAATAGACCAGCACGAAAACCGCCTGACCCGCGAAGAAGTAGTAATTCACTATCGCGCCGACAAACACCATCAGGGCAAAGAGCCCGCGCTTCTTCTCAAAGAGGAAGGAATCGAGCGCCGCCAGCATGAGCGGCAGGATTATCATCGCCTCATGGAAATGGAAGAAGAAGATGTTGTAAACGGAAAAGCCCGAGAAGGCGTAGAGGAGACCGCCGAGCACGGCGTTGGGCTTGTGGCTGACGTAGCGCTTCAAATAGACGTAAGCCGAAAGCGCGCTGCAGGCGATCTTTATTATCAGCAGCGGTCCTATGAGATAAGGCACGAACCAGTTCGGGAAGGGTATAGTCGCCCAGAAGAACGGACTGCCGATCAGGTAAAAGCTGTAGGAGGTGATCGTGTCTGAACCGAGGTCGGTGAGCGGGTTCCAGCCGATATTGCCGTCCCGGACATAAGAATGGATCAACTGATAGAAGGGTATCTCCTGCCCGTTGAAGTCGCCGTAATACCAAAAGATACCGCCTCTGTATATGATGAACGGTACGATCAGCATCGCCGCCAGCAGCAGCGCGATCCCGAAGGTGATCAGTCCGTAAGGCCGTTTTTTCTCAACGGCTCGAAGCCTGTTGCCCATAGTTAAAATATCCTTTCGTTTTTTCTTTGACTTTTAAAATAATCGTACTATAATAGTAGCAAAGGCAATACCGCATGATTCAGGTGTGCGGATTGCGAAGCAAGATTTTTCGTCAGGTGCGCAAATCAGCTGAGGTAAGGCTTGTCGCCTTGCCGGGATTTACAGGGCAGACTGACGGAATCTAATGAAAAGCAAGGCGCGCGCCGCGAATTGCGCGGAGTTGCCCAAGCTTTATTATATCACAAGCCGCGGCAAAATGCACTATTTTTATTAAAATTTTTTGCGGCTCGATTTTTGAGGTAAAAAAATATGAAGGGATACCATTTTTACGCCATGCTTTCGCGCATGAAATACATCAACCGCTGGGGTCTTATGAACAATACAAGACAGGAGAATATAAGCGAGCACAGCCACCAGACCGCTATCCTCGCCCATTGCCTCGCGACCATCCGCAACAAGCGCTTCAACGGGGACGTCAGCGCCGAGCGCGCCGCGCTGCTCGCGGTCTTTCACGACGCGACCGAGATCATAACGGGCGATATGCCCACGCCCGTAAAATACGCGAATCCCGAGATCAGAGAGGTGTACAGGGAGATCGAGGACAAAGCTGCCGACGATCTTCTGCGCCGGCTGCCCCCGGATCTCAGGGAAGATTATTCCGCTGTGCTCAAGCAGACCGACGACGCCGACAGGGAGCTCCTCCCGCTCGTGAAGGCGGCGGATCGGTTTTCGGCGCTGATAAAATGCATAGAGGAAATAAGGATGGGCAACAACGAATTCATCATGGCGAAGGAGAGCGTCGAGCGCTCCATTCACGAGATGGAATTGCCCGAGGCTGAGGTGTTTTTCAATGAGTTTTTGCCCTCATATTGCCTTACGCTCGACGAATTAGACTAAAATGCGACGTTTTTTTGCGCCAATTTCGCCACTATAATTATATCTTTTTTCTAAATTAGAATTACTTTTTAGAATTATCATGCTATAATTGTGCAGTATATTTACAGATAACAGCGTAATCATTAAGAAACCTTTATTGGAGGCTTAATAATGGCAAATAAAAACTCAGGCGTTGTAGATATAAGCTCCTCATCGCAGGTTTACAGGGTCTACAACAAGAAGGGAAAGGCGCTGCGGATAATCGCGCTGGTGCTGTCCATAGTGCTGCTGCTCTCCGGAGGCGGACTTTTGTACTACTACTCCGTGCTCAATTCCCTTAACTTCAAGGACATTTCGAGCTTTGTGGTTCACAAGGAGCCCGACGCCACGACCCCAGGCACCGATGCCGAGCCGATAAACGGAAAATCCCAGCTCACCATAGGCAGCGGACAGCTGCTTCAGGACAGCAAGGTTCTGAACGTGATGCTTTTCGGCGAGGACAACAATCAGGGCGAAAAATACGGCAGAACAGACACCATGATAATGATGTCGATCGACAACCGCCACAAAAAGATCAAGCTGACCTCCTTCCAGCGCGACAGCTACGTTTATATCCCGGGCTTCGGCTATGACAAAATAAACGCCGCCTACACCTTCGGCGGTCCCAAGCTGACGATCGAAACCATCGAGGCGAACTTCGGTATAAAGATCGACCGATACGCGGTCGTCGATTTCAACAGCTTTATTGATATCATAGACACCCTCGGAGGCATCGAGATCGAGGTGACTGCCGACGAGATCGAGTATATCAACTATCAGATGTACAAGAACAAGCAGTCGAGCGAATGGTCCACCATAAAGGAACAGCCGGGCGTCATCAAGCTTACCGGTCAGGAGGCGCTCTGGTACGCGAGAAACCGAGGCTTGAAAAAGGGCGAGGACGGAAACGAGATCGGCATTGACGGCGACGACTGGGACAGAACGCTCAGACAGAGGAAGTTTTTGCAGACAATGATCGAGAGCATGAAGTCCGCGAGCCTTCCCGAGATCATCCAGATCGTGAGCACGGTCGGTCCCAAGATCACCACCAACCTCAAGAAGGACGAGATCACCTCGCTGGTTTCCCACGCTCTCACCTATCTCAGCTATGAGGTCGTTCAGTTCTACGTCCCGAGCGAGGGTCTTTGGTACTACGACGACGATACGCCCGTCGGCTCAGCCATCATAATCGCCGATATGGACGCGCAGCGACTTGCGCTCGCGGAGTTTATCTATGAGGACGCGATCACCGGAGTCCCCTCATCCTCAGCCTCAGCCGCGACAACAGCAACCGAAAAAAAGAATAATTAATTTAAAAAATTCAGTCGGGCAGACAGGTTCGTTTTTGTAAACCTGTCTGCCCGATTTTGTACTACAGCTTATTCTGCAGGAAAGCCGCAGGGAATTATCGGCAACACCGCACAATTCGCGGCGCGCGCCTGAATTATGCGGTGTTGACTGTTCATTATCCGTTATTCTTTCCTTTATTTTCCCTTTCTTCTTCCATTGTAGTCCGCGTCGATCTCCTCGCGCCATTCGTTTGTCATCGGGGCGCAGTTGCGGACGTTTGAAACCGCGTTGCTCATAGCCTTATAAACGGCTCCGGTTCCCTTTGAGTCGGCGTGGTAATTTACCGCTCTGTCCTCACTGATACCGAAATCCCGCGCGGTCGAAACGGAGTCGATATTCGCGCCGAGGAAGATGAACTCCCAGCCCTTCTCCTTCTGAGCCTCAATGAGCTTTTTGATATCTCTTCCGCAGTAGCGCTTGCTGGCGTTTTCCATGCCGTCCGTGGTGATGATAAAGACGGTGTGCTCCGGCACATCCTCGGGACGGGCGTACTTGTGGATATTTTGGATATGTTTCACGGAGTCGCCGATCGCATCGCAGAGAGCCGTGCAGCCGCGCACGCTGTAGTCGTTCCTCGTCATGGGCTTGACTTCCTCGATCGGCAGGCGGTCGTGAAGCACAATGCTCTCATGATCAAAAAGAATTGTCGAAAGATAAGCCTTGCCCGTTTCGTTTTTCTGCTTCTCAAGCATGGAGTTGAAGCCTCCGATGGTGTCGCTCTCGAGTCCTCCCATAGAACCGCTGCGGTCGAGGATGAATACCAGCTCGGTGATGTTGTTCTTTACTGTGTTTGTCTTTTTCATGGTGATACCTCCGAAATAATTATTTTATTGATTTGTCTTTTTTCATTTGACAACTGTATTATAGCAGATGCAAAAAACAAAAAGGTCGCTTATAAAGCGACATTTACTTGCAAATAAATTATAAATTTGTTATGCTTTTACTGAGGTGATAACATGTTTTCACGAAAAAAGCCCAAGCGCGAAAGACTCGATTCAGCGCTGCTGCTCACACTTAATCAATATATCGCGGAGAACTACCGCCCGACAGAGCCGTTCCCCACGCGCTCCTTCGGAGCCGTCCCGACTCAAGCTCCGCTTGCCGAAAGGCGGTCGGCGCCTATGCCCTCTTTTCGGGCAAAAAGCAAATCCGCGCCGGAGTATCCCGAGTCCAAAAGCGTCCCCGAAGCAATGCCCGCCGCCATGCCGGAGCCCGACGAGGACTTTGCCGCGGACTTCCGCGCGGCAGCCGCACCTGCCAACGGCATGCGCGAAAAAGCTGTGGGATCCGCTCCGAAAAGCCTCTCCGACGCGCTCAGGGAGCTGGACGAGGGCTTCTCCGAAATGCTCCTGCGCAAGATCGACGAACGCGGCATGAGCGATTCTCAGTGCTACAAAAAGGCGGCGGTCGACCGAAAGCTGTTCTCAAAGATCCGCTCAAATCCGCTGTACAAACCGAGCAAGCAGACCGCCGTAGCCTTCGCGGTAGCTCTCGAGCTTGATACGAAAGAAACACGCGAGCTGCTCGAAAAAGCCGGCTACGCCCTCTCTCACAGCAGCAAGTTCGATATTATCATAGAATTCTTTATCAGCCGCGGTATCTACAACCGCTTCCAAATCAACGAAGCCCTCTACGAATTTGACCAGTCGCTGATTTGATAAGTCGGCTTCATGCCCGGCGGGATATTTCCCGTCCCCGCGATGATGTCCAAAATGCGCCCGCAGGCGGCGGTCGTACTCGTCTCCGTTTGAAACATGGTCGTTCAGCGTCGCGGCTGAAGCCGCTTCCTCGAACTCCCTGTTTCTGCGCTTCCTCGTACTCCCTTCATCCGCCACAGGCGGCGGACGTACTCGTCACCTTCAAATCCGGTTATCAGCCTTTTGCTGTGGTAAAATAATGACAGGGTATCCGTTTGGATACCCTGTCATTATGGAGCTGATAACCTGTTACGGTTTTTCCGAATCGTTCCGGCTCGCTTGCTGCGGCGTGTGCATAGCTCTGCCGCGCGTTCGTCTCTCTCGCTAAAAACGTCACACCGTGACGTTTTTACCCGCCTGCGGCGGGCACGCTCGCCTTCAAATCCGGTTATCAGCCTTTTGCTGTGGTAAAATAATGACAGGGTATCCGTTTGGATACCCTGTCATTATGGAGCTGATAACCGGATTTGAACCGGTGACCTCATCCTTACCAAGGATGCGCTCTACCTACTGAGCTATATCAGCATATTGATTTGTCCCAACGATTAAGTATTATAACATACTTATTTGAAAAATTCAAATGTTTTTTAAAAGTTTTTTTATTTTTTTTTGACAAAGTGCGGAAAACGGCTTGAAATCTGAAAAAAAGGCTTGAAATTTTTTTCGGTTGGTGATATAATTCTAGATGATGAATACGTTGAAACTAAGGAGTGGGCAGTCAACCCGCTCCTTTGTGTTTGACAGGGAGGTGCGTTATGGCAAAAAGCAAAGGCGGCGTCACGGTTTCAAGGGTTCGTAAGCTGTGCGAGCCTATCGTTACCGGACTTGGGCTTAGGCTCTGGGACGTGCGCTATCTGAAAGAGGGCGCGGACTGGTATCTGCGCATTTTTATTGACAAGGACGGCGGGGTTTCGATCGACGACTGCGAGGCGGTCTCGCGCGCGATCAACGATCCGCTCGACGAGCTCGATCCGATCGAAAGCTCATACTGCCTTGAGGTCTGTTCGCCGGGCGTTGAGCGCGAGCTTGTGAACGACGAACACTTCGAGCAGTTTATCGGCGCGGACGTAATGGTCAAGATGCTGCGCCCGATAGAGGGGATCGGCAGAGAGTTTGACGGAGTGCTCAGGGCATACAGCGGCGGCGAGGTAACTGTCGCCGACCACGCGGGCGAAAACGAGATCACCTTCAACAAAAAGGAAGCCGCGTGGATCAAGCTGGATGATTTTGATTAAGGACGCATCCGAAAAGCTTCCCGCTCCCGCAGACGCATTTTATTTTCGGCATTTTGCCGCCAAAAATATACTATAAATATCGCGCCTTTGAACAACAGACAATCTTCCGGGCGCTCTTTAGTAAAGGATGATAGGAAAAATGACTAACAAGGAACTCTTTGAAGCGCTGAAAATGTTTGAGAGGGAAAAGAATATTCCCATGGATTACATGCTCGCGCAAATCGAAAAAGCGATCGTGATCGCCTGCAAGAACTATTACAACGGCAACGAAAACGTCGTCTTTAAGGCGGATCCCGAGAAAAACACTCTCGAGGTCAAGCTGAAAAAGACCGTTGTTGACGAGGTCTTTGACCCCGATTTTGAAATCACCGCCGAGGACGCCTCAAAGCTCATCAAACGCAAGAAATTCGCCGTCGGCGACGAGGCTGAGATCCCGCTCGATCCCAAAAAGCTCGGCAGGATATCGGTAGCCGCCGCCAAGAACGTCATCCGTCAGGGCATAAGAGCCAGCGAAAAGGGTCAGTCGCTCATGGAATTCCAGAGCAAGCTCGGCGAGCTGGTCACCGCCACCGTCGAGAGGGTCGATCCCAAGAACGGCGCCGCCGTTATCCGCATCGGCAAGAGCGAGGCTATGCTGCCCAAGAGCGAGCAGGTAGGCTGCGGCGAGCTCAGCGAGGGCGATCTTGTGAAAATCTACATCCAGGACGTCAAAGACAACGAGAGAGGTCCCCACGCCACGATCTCGAGAAGTCATCCCGGCTTCGTCAGAAGGCTCTTTGAGCAGGAGGTGCCCGAGATCTTCGACGGCATCGTTGAGATCAAATCCGTTTCCCGCGAGGCGGGCTCGCGCACAAAAATGGCTGTAATCAGCAGCAACCCCGAGGTCGACGCCATCGGCGCCTGCATAGGTCCCAAGGGCGCGCGCGTAAACAGCATCGTTTCGGAGCTCGGCGGCGAGAAGATCGACATCATCGAGTACAGCGATATTCCCGAAAAGTATATTTCCGCCGCTCTCTCCCCCGCCAAGGTAGTGAACGTCAAGATAATCGACGCGGAGAAAAAATCCTGCAAGGCGACCGTTCCCGACGATATGCTTTCTCTGGCTATCGGCAACAAGGGTCAGAACGTAAGGCTCGCCGCCAGACTCACGGGCTGGAAGATAGATATCCGTCCCGAGAGCGGCTTCTACGGCGAGGATGAGGACGAGGACGAAACCGCTCCCGCCGAAACGGTCGGTGAAGCGGTTGAGGAAACCTCGGAAGCGGCAGCAGAGGAAACCTCGGAAGAAGCGGTTGAGGAAGCCGTTGAGGAAGCTGCGGAAGAAGCGGTTGAAGAAGCCGCGGAAGAATAACCATGAAAAAGATACCGCTCAGAAAATGTACGGGCTGCGGCGAAATGAAGCCGAAACGCGAGCTCATCAGGGTAGTCAAGGCTCCCCTCGATCCCGGTGAAGGCTCAGCCTCGGGCGGAGATATCTCGCTCGACCTGACAGGCAAAAAACCGGGCAGAGGAGCTTATGTCTGCAACAGCGCGGACTGCTTTGCCCTCGCCCGCAAAAAGCGCGGCTTTGAACGCTCGCTGAGCTGCAGAATCCCCGAGGAAGTATACGAGGAGATGGAAAAGCAGCTCCTGCTCGCCCAAAAGGAGAAAACGAAGGAATAAATATGAACGACAGCTTATTGTCTTTTCTCGGCTTGTGCCGGCGCGCGCGTAAGCTCATTATCGGAGCCGAAGCCTGCGAAAAATCGCTGCGCGAGGGCAAGTCAAGACTTATCATATACGCGAATGATTTCTCGCGCTCAAGCCTGAAGCCTGTGCTTGAAGCCGCATCAAAGGCGAACGTCAAAGCGCTGGAGATCAACCGCAGCAAAAACGAGCTGAGCCTGGCGCTCGGCAAGCTGTGCGGAGTTGTTTCGATAGAGGACAGGGGCTTTGCCCAAAAGCTGCGCAGCATGATCGATACCGATATCTGATAAAAAGCAAAAGAACCTTGTGGTTTGATTTCCGCGATACTTCGACGGCTTTCTTCGCCCGACCTGCGAAAATCATCCTCACAAAGCCTTTGTCTGCTTTATTTTGGGAATCGGTATGATATCGAGAATGAACAGAGAGGAGAATTCTATGATGAAATACAAGGTGAAGGATATCGCAACGGATCTGGGGGTCACAAATAAGCAGATCACCGAGATCCTCGAAAAGAACCTGAATGTCAGCAAAAAGGCGGGAACCTCGCTCGAGGACGCCGAGCTGGATGTTATTTTTGATATAATCACTCAGCAGAGAAAGCTTGACAGCTTTGAAAAATATTTTGCCGTCAGAAACAAAAAGCTCGAGGAGCAGTCCGAGCCTCAGGCAGAGGAGAGCAAGCCCGGCGAGGAAAAGGCGGAGGACAAAAAGGAGGCAGGCAAGGACGCCAAAAAGGAAGCTAAGCCCGCTCAGAAAAAGGCTGACGACAAGCCCGTTCAGACCCGCGAGCGCAAGCGCAAGGTCATTGACACCCGCGCCACGAACGTCGACGTTGAGCGCTACAACTCAAAGTATGACGATCTCGCGAGCGACACCTCAAAGTCCCGCCGCACAGACAGCGACCACACCACCAAGAAGCAGAAGTTCTCGAACCGCACCCAAAAGCAGAAGGGCAGACGCCAGGGCAAGCGCGAAACCGAGAAGGAGCGCCTGGAGAGGATCGCCCGCGAGCGCAAGCAAAAGCCCATCACGGTCATGATCCCCGATGAGATCACCGTTCAGGAGCTGGCGCTCAGGCTCAAGGCGACCGTTGCCGAGGTCGTAAAGAAGGCGTTCCTCATGGGCACGATGGTCACCGCCACCGATACTATCGACTTTGACACCGCCTCTCTGCTGGCTATGGAGTTCCACGCCAAGGTAGAGAAGGAGGTCGTCGTTACAATAGAAGAAAAGCTCATCGACGACAGCGAGGACGACGAGGCAAATCTTGTCGGCAGAGCTCCCGTCGTCGTTGTCATGGGTCACGTCGACCACGGCAAGACCTCTATCCTCGACGCCATCCGCCACGCGAACGTTACCGCGGGCGAGGCGGGCGGCATCACCCAGCATATCGGCGCCTACAGGGTCATGATCGACGGCAAGCCCATCACCTTCCTCGATACTCCCGGACACGAGGCGTTCACCACCATGAGAGCCAGAGGCGCTCAGGTGACGGATATCGCGATCCTGGTTGTCGCCGCGGACGACGGCATCATGCCTCAGACCGTTGAGGCTATCAACCATGCCAAGGCGGCGGGCGTTTCGGTTATCGTCGCTATCAACAAAATGGATAAGGTCGGAGCGAATCCCGAGCAGGTAAAGCAGCAGCTTACCGAGTATGAGCTTGTTCCCGAGGAATGGGGCGGCGATACGCCCTGCATCCCCGTTTCAGCCAAGACCAAGGAGGGTCTTGACGACCTTCTCGAAATGGTCGCTCTGGTCGCCGAAATGAAGGAGCTCAAGGCGAACCCCGACCGCGCCGCCAAGGGTACGGTCATCGAGGCGCGCCTCGACAAGGGCAGAGGTCCCATCGCGACCGTGCTCGTTCAGAACGGCACGCTCCGCAAGGGCGATATCATCATCGCCGGCACAAGCGTGGGCAGAGTAAGAGTTATGATGAACGACAAGGGCGAGCGCGTCACCGAAGCCGGTCCCTCGGTTCCCGTTGAGATCACCGGTCTTGACGAGGTCCCCACCGGCGGCGACACCTTCGACGCTGTTTCGGACGAGCGCCTCGCGCGCACTCTCGTTGAACAGAGAAAGTCGCAGAAGAAGGAGGAGCTCTTCAACTCCAGGACAAAGGTCACTCTTGACAACCTCTTTGACCAGATGAAGCTCGGCGAAGTCAAGGAGCTGCAGATCATCGTAAAGGCAGACGTTCAGGGCTCGGTAGAGGCTGTAAGGCAGTCGCTCGAGAAGCTTTCAAACGACGAGGTAAGAGTAAACGTCATCCACGGAGCCGTCGGCGCGATCAACGAGAGCGACGTAATGCTAGCGGACGCTTCCTCGGCGATCATAGTCGGCTTTAACGTACGTCCCGATGCGGTAGCCTCCGAAAACGCGGAGCGCGCGGGCGTTGATATGAGGCTCTACAGCGTTATCTACGACGCGATCAACGAGATCGAAGCCGCCCTCAAGGGCATGCTCGCGCCCAAGACCCGCGAGGTAGTTCTCGGTACGGCGGAGTGCCGTAACGTCATCAAGATCAAATCCGTCGGCACCATCGCGGGCTCCTACGTCAAGAACGGTATCGTTCAGCGCGGCGCCGGCGTGAGGGTGATCCGCGACGGCATCGTTATCGCGGAGGATCATATCGGCTCGCTCCAGCGCTTCAAGGACGCCGTCAAGGAGGTCAGAGAGGGCTACGAGTGCGGTATCGGTCTTGAAAAGTTCAACGACCTCAAGGAAGGCGATATGTTTGAGGTCTATACAATAGAAGAGTACAGAGAATAAAGAATGAACGATCAGTGGCCGGTGATCGGTCGCTTCGCTCCGGATTTATAATGCCGCGGGGCTTCGGGGAGAACGGCATCTCCTTTATTAAGCGTTTTCTGTTTGTAAATTGATAATTGAAAAGCGTTCACTAAAAAAGTGAGGATAATAAAAATGGCAAGTCATAAAATAGAACGAACAACCGAGGATATACGCCGCGAGCTCACGGCTGTTTTTCGCGAGCTCAAGGATCCGAGGGTGACGGGCGCGTTTTTGTCGATAGTGCGCGTTGAGGTCACAAACGACCTCTCCTACTGCACGGTTTCGGTCAGCGCCATGGAAGGGCTTGACCGCGCCAAGGAAGCGGTCAAGGGTCTGAGATCGGCAGGCGGCTATATCCGCCGAGAGCTCGGTCACAGGCTGCGCCTTCGCCACGTTCCCGAGCTGATCTTCAAGGCGACTGACAGCATCGAATACAGCGCGAATATCAGCCGTATTCTTGACAGCCTCGACATCTCCGAAAGCGAGGACAAAAATGAAGCTTGAGGACGCGGCGCGGTTCCTTGGAGAACGCGATGATTTTGAAATACTGACGCATGAATATCCCGACGGCGACACGCTCGGCAGCGCCTTCGCGCTCTGTCTTGCGCTTCAGCGGATGGGAAAAAGAGCGCGGGTCGTCACCACCGCGCTCCCGAAGGATTTTGTCTTTTTGCTCGAGGGAATAAAGGAGCAGGAATTTGAGGCGCAGACGGTCGTCAGCGTCGATATCGCAGACGAAAAGCTGCTCGGAAAAAACAGGGAAGCCTACGAGGGCAGGATCGAGCTGTGCCTCGACCACCACGCGAGCAACAGGGTCAGCGCTCCGCTCAGATTCGTTGACCCGGGCGCGGCTTCAAACTGCGAGATCATCTTCGAGCTCTTTCGATTAATGGATATCAAAATCGACAGGACTCTGGCAAACAGCCTTTATACGGGAGTTTCAACCGATACGGGCTGCTTCAAATTCGGCAACACCACCTCGCGGACGCTGAGGACAGCCGCCGTGCTGCTCGACTGCGGAGCCGAAAACGCGAGGATAAACAAGGTGATGTTCGACACAAAAACCAAGCTGAAGATCCGTCTTGAGCAGGAGATCTACGGCAATATCCACTACTGCGCCGGGGATCGCTGCGCCATGATAGCCGCTACACTTGAAATGCAGCGCAGGCTCGGGATCGGCGACGACGAGCTCGACGGGCTCGCCTCGATCCCGCGGCAGATCGAGGGAGTCGCGATCGGAATAACCCTCCGCGAAAAGGAGGAGAATGTCTTTAAAATATCTGTCCGCAGCGACAGCAGAATAATAAACGCCGCCGAGTTTTGCGCGGGCTTCGGGGGCGGAGGACATATCGAAGCGGCGGGCTGCCAGCTTGAGGGCACGCTCGACGAGGTCAGGGAAACCCTGAGAAAAGCGGTCGAGAGCAGGCTATGAACGGCATTCTACTGATCGACAAGCCCGAGGGCTTCACCTCCTTCGACGTCATCGCGGTGGTGCGCAAGCTCACCTCTCAGCGCAAAACGGGTCATACCGGCACGCTCGACCCGAACGCAACGGGAGTTTTGCCCGTTCTGCTCGGCTCGGCGACAAAGGCTCAGGATCTTATTCCGAACCACGACAAGTCCTACCGCGCGGAGTTTGCTCTCGGAACAAGGACGGACACCCTCGATATCTGGGGAAAGGTGCTTGAGCAAAAAGAAACTCATATCACGCGCGACGAGTTGGTTGAAAAGCTCCGCGATTTCAGGGGAGAGATCGAGCAGCTCCCTCCTATGTTCTCGGCGGTCCAAAAGGACGGTCAAAGACTCTACGACCTCGCCCGCAAGGGTATCGAGGTCGAGCGCGAAAAGCGGCGGGTCAAGATATACCGGCTCGAGCTGACCGGATTTGACGAGGAAAAGCAGAGCGGAACGCTTGAGGTTTCGTGCTCGAGAGGCACTTATATACGTTCGCTGATCGACGATCTCGGCAAGGCTCTGGGTCACTGCGCGGTCATGACCGCGCTGAGAAGAACCGAAGCGTGCGGCTATAAGCTGGAGGACTGCGCTCCGCTTGAAAGGCTGCGCCAAATGAGCGCTGAGGATATCGCGGCGCTGGTGCGTCCGACCGAAAGCCTTTTTTGCTCCTATCCGTCCGTAAGCGTTACTCAGAATCAGGCAAAGAGGTTTAAAAACGGCGGCGCTCTCGATATTTCGCGCACAGAGCTGCGCGGAAGGGTCGTCCCCGACAAAAGCGTTTTCAGGATAAAGGGCAGCGACGGCGGCTTTTTGGGTCTGGGGATCACCGACAGTGAAAGCGGACTGATTAAGATCTACAAGCTTTTTTCCGAAAAGAATTAGGGCAACACCGCGCAATTCACGGCGCGCCCCGCCTGAACACTATTACGTACATTAAAAGAGGCTGACACCAGCCTCTTTTTTATTTTTTTATTATTTTTCCCTTGCGGTATCATAACGATACTTCTGATAAAGGAGCCGCAGTCTGCCAAACCACCGGCATAATAAATTCGGTCGGGCAAGAAGGTTCATCATTAAGAAAACCCATCTGCCCGACCAAAATTTCCCATTTTCAATTTTCCATTTTCAATTTGAAAACAGCCTTTACATATCTATGATCAAAAACTCGCTGCTGAGCGGCTTGAGGTGAAGCTTGTGATCCTCGAGCTTTGAGCCGAAGAAAACCTCGGCGTTTGAAAAGCCCGGAGGCGGGTCGATTATCATCTCTTCGTCTGACATATTGAAGGTGCAGTAGATCGCGGTCTTTGGATCGTGGCGGATATAAGAGAGCCTTCTGCCCTCCGCAAAGGCGTTGAAGAACTCGCCGTCCCAGAGCGCCGAGCAGGAGGCGCGCAGCTTGCCGAGCCTGGCGTGGTATTCGACCAGCTCCTTGTTCTCTCTGCCCCAGGGATAGCAGCAGCGGTTAAAGGGATCGCGATAGCCCTCCATGCCCGCCTCGTCGCCGTAATAGACGCAGGGGAAGCCCGGGAGGGTATACTGCATGGCAACTGCCAGCTTGAGCACCCTGAGCCCGCGCTCACGCTGCTCGGGCGAAAGATGGGTATTCGCCTGCCACGCCCTGTCCCTGCCGTTTAGGGGCTCGCCCGCGATAACGGTGAGGGCGCGCTCGGTGTCGTGGGTGGACAGCGAATTCATCAGCACCCTGAGCACCGGACGGGGATAATTTTCCACCACGCTCATTATCGCCGCCATTGTATGACGCGCGTCCTGACCTCGGCAGAAATCGAGGATAGCGTTCCTGAAAACGTAGTTCATGACCGAATCGAGCTGATCGCCGAGGATGAATTTCCTGCGGGCGCCGTAGCTCTCCTTATTGCTCGCGTCCTCCCAAACCTCGCCGACGATGAACGCCTCGGGATTCTCCTCCTTGACGGATTTTCTAAGGTTCTCCATAAATTCGTCGGGGAGCTCGTCGGCTACGTCGAGTCGCCAGCCCGAATTGCCGAGCCTCATATACTGACGGATAATGCCGTCCTTGCCGTTGATATACTCGTTGAAGGCGGGGTCGGTCTCGATGACCTCGGGAAGGGTATCAAAGCCCCACCAGCTATGGTAATTGTAGGGCCATTCGTGGAACTTGTACCAACTGAAATAGGGTGAATCCTTATCGCGGAAGGCGCCGCCCTCTCCGTAGCGGCCCGAGCGGTTGAAATACTTGCTGTCGGAGCCGGTGTGCGAGAACACGCCGTCATTTATGACGTGGATACCTCTGCTGCGAGCCTCCTCGCAGAGAGTTTTAAAATCGTCGTTCGTACCGAGGATGGGATCGACGCGGGAATAATCACCGGTATCGTAGCGGTGATTTGAGTAAGCCTCGCCGATGGGATTGAGGTAGATGCAGCTCACTCCCAGATGCTCGAGATAGTCGAGCTTTTGGGTTATGCCCTTGAGGTCGCCCATGAAGAAATCGCTGTTCGTGATCATGCCGTTTTCGTCGGGCGCCCATTGGGGAAGGGCGTACCAATCGCTGTTGCGCTTAAAATCGGTGCGCTCCAGCTTCTTTTCCTCGCCGCTGAAATAAAAGCGGTCGGGAAAGATCTGGTACATCACGCCGCCCACGGGCCATTTCGGAGTGGTGAAGCCCTTTTTGTAGCAGGTGATCTGCCAGCTTCTGCCCGGGGAATCCTCAACGCTCGAAATGCGGTAGGGGTCGCTCGGGACTATATATCTCTTGCCGTCGGGAGTTTTGAGGCGGAACATATACCAGTAAAGTCCCAGACGGTCGGGCGTGAAATCGCACTCCCAGATCTCGGTGTCGCTGTCAAAGGTGCCGCACCAGATCAGCTTGTGATACTCCCAGTTGTAGTCGTAGTCGTATTTTACGCAAAGCTCAACGATTTTTGAGTGCTCATTGCGCGGAAGGAGGGTACGGAAATGGATGGTTGTGCCCTGCTCAACAGCGCCGAAGGGCGTTCTGTAATATTTTTTTTGAGAATCAAAGGGAATAGCCATAATGACCTCCTTGGTCTGCAAAGAAAAAGTCTGCATATTCGGTTGTATTATATCATATTTCTCAGTTTTTTTCAACCGCCTGAAGAAAAAAGCCATTCTGTGTGAAGAAAAAAACCGTAAATCTGTTACTTATCTGTTAACGAAAAATGTCGCTCAGCTCTGTAAAAAAGCGTTTTATCAGAAAATAGTATAAAGCCGACGCTTTGCCCAAAACAGTCGAAAACTATACTTGTATGTCACTCGGACTTGTGCTATACTATAATATGGAAACCAATAAGGAGTTGGGACAATTATGGAAAAGAAAAGAGTAAGCGTCAATATCGAGGGCAGGAGCTACGCGGTGATCACCACCGACGACGAGGATTACGTCAAGCAGGTCGCCTATGAGGTCAGTCAGGCGATACTGAGAGCCTCCCGCTCGGCAAAACAGCTAGAGATACGCGACTGCGCGATTCTCGCGGCGCTTGATTTCTGCGACGACCGCAACAAGGCGACCAGGAAGAACAAGGATCTGGTCGACAAGGCGGATCAGATCATCAGGCAGACCACCGAGCTCAACAAGCAGGTCCAGGAAAGCAAAAAGCAGATAAAGGACTACCGCGAGCGCCTTACTGACGCTATCAACGAGAACACCAATCTGACAAAGCGCATCCGCGCACTCGAGGATCAGCTCAGAGCTCTCAACAAGGAAAACGAGAGGCTCAAAAAAGCGGGTGAATCCAAAAAATCAGACAGCGAAAAAGCGTTTGAAAAGGCTGTTCAGGACAAAAAGAACAAAAAAATTATGGGATACGTCCCCATGAGGCAGGGCTCTCTCTTCGACGGCTCCGACAAAAAGGGTAAGAAATAATGCGCCGTTTGGAGATCCTCGCTCCGGCGGGTGGCATGGACAGCCTGATCGCCGCCGTCCGCTCCGGCGCGGACGCGGTATACGTCGGAGAAAAGAGCTTTTCGGCACGCGCCTCGGCAAAGAATTTTGATTTTGACGAGCTGAGGGACGCCGCCGCTTACTGCCATATCCACGGGACAAAGCTGTACGTCACGCTGAATACCATTGTCTTTGACGACGAGCTGGAACGGCTGAAAACGGCGATCGAGGACGCGGCAAGGGCTGATGTTGACGCGCTTATCGTCCAAAACCCGGGAGTCGCCGTCCTCGCTCAAAAAATCGCGCCCGAGCTGCCGCTTCACGCCTCGACCCAGATGAGCATCCACACCGCCTCGGGCGTCAGGGCGCTGTACGAAATGGGCTTCAAGAGGGTTGTGCTCGCCCGCGAAATGAGCCGCGCCGAAATTATCGAGGCGGCAAAGATCCCGATAGAGCTTGAGGTCTTTGTCCACGGCGCGCTCTGCATGAGCGTTTCGGGACAATGCTATTTCAGCGCCATGCTGGGCTCCAGAAGCGGCAACCGGGGAGCCTGCGCCCAGACCTGCCGCCTGCCGTTTTGCGTCGGCAGGGAAAAAAGCGGTCACGCCCTCAGCCTCAAGGACAACAGCCTGATCGACCGCCTGCGCGATCTGCGCGATATCGGAGTCGCCTCGGCGAAGATCGAGGGCAGGATGAAGCGTCCCGAATACGTCGCTGCGGCGGTCAAAGCCTGCCGCGAAAGCCTTGACCTGGGCTTTGTCACCGACAATACCTCCAGACTTCTGCGCGGAGTTTTCTCGCGCACCGGCTTCACCGACGGCTACTACGCCGACCGGCGCGGACGCGAGATGTTCGGAACAAGGACGCGCGACGACGTCATAGCCGCCGACGACAAGCTGCTTTCGGAGATCCGCGCGGGCTTCAAGGACGAGCTCCGCAACGTCGGGATAAGCGGTCGCTTTACAGCCGAGGCAGGCAGCCCCGCCGTTCTTGAGATCTCGGACGGTGAAAACAGCGTAAAAGCCGTTTCGGACTCCGTCTGCGAAACAGCGGTGAAGCTTCCTCTCGACGCGGAAAAATGCCGCGCCCAACTGACAAAAACAGGCGGCACGGCTTATTTGTTTGAAAAGCTCGAGATCGGCTTGGGTGAGGACGTCTCCTTTCCCCTGTCCTCACTGAACGCTCTGAGGCGCGCCGCTCTGGGCGAGCTCGACAAAAAGCGAGCCCTTCGCCACGAATATAAAATAAACCGGATAACTCTTTTTGAGGGGATGGAGGAATTTTCCGAAAAGCCGCTTAAAACCCGCGCCGTCGTGACGGGTACAAAGCTCGGAGAGGCTTTTAAGTCGCTCGACATGGTCTTTGTGCCGCTGTTCTCCGATCTCAGGGAAATCGAGCGGCTCAAAAACCAAGGCTTCCGGATAGGGGTCGAGATACCGCGCGGGATGTTCGGAGCGGAAAAGCGGATATCTGCGCAGCTCAGACGGGTCCATGAGCTCGGCGTCTCGGACGCGCTCTGCCAGAATATCGGCGCGCTGGAGCTTGCCAAAGAGGAGGGCTTCATCCTTCACGGCGGCTTCGGTCTGAATCTCGTTAACTCCTACGACCTGCTCTGGGCAAGGGAATACGGTCTTGCCGACGCCGAAATGAGCCTTGAGCTCACCTTTGAAAGACTCAACCGCCTTAAAACCTCGCTTGACAGGGGAATAGTCAGCTACGGCTATCTCCCGCTCATGCTCTGCCGCGTCTGTCCGAACAAAAGCGCCGGCATCAGCTGCAAATCCTGCAAAAACCAATCAAAAATGACGGACAGAAAGGGCAAGAGCTTTTTCCTGCGCTGCGGTCCGGGGTACACCGAGGTGCTCAATTGCGTGCCTCTTTATACTGCCGATAAAGAATTATCAAAACTTTCAACATCTTTCCACACACTGCGCTTTTCTGTGGAAAACTATGTGGAAAACGTTGAAAAGTCAGCGGAGCTACCGCCGTTTTCGATGTTAAAAGACCGTTTTACCCACGGACTGTATAAACGCGGTGTTGAATAATCTGTGAAAAGTGTTAACAAGGTTATTATTCTCCGAAAGGAAAAACAGAAATTTCCCTTTTGGAAAATAGAGCAGGATCTAATTTCTTTTCTGAAATTTTAATGTGGAATAATAAAAGCCCCTATGCATGATGGCTTCAAAAAATTGCAAGAATGAAGGATGATAAAAATGGAACTCAAAATAAAAAAAATCAGGGAGGGCGCTCATATCCCCAAGCGCGCCACAAACGGCTCGGCGGGGATGGATCTTTACGCCTGCATAGAACAGCCGATCACGCTTGAACCCGGGCAGCTCGCGATCGTACCCACGGGGATCGCCATCGAGCTGCCCGACAGCGGCTGCGCCGCCCTTCTTTACGCCAGGAGCGGACTCGGCGTCAAGCACGGTATCTGCCTTTCAAACGGCGTCGGCGTGATCGACAGCGACTACCGCGGCGAGGTCTGCGCGGGACTCTGCAACGTTTCGGACAAGCCCTATACGATCGAGCCCGAGGAAAGGATCTGCCAAATGGTAATAGCTCCCGTGCTCACCCCGGAGATCGTCGAGGCAACGGAGCTCAGCGACACAGCGCGGGGAGCCGGCGGCTTTGGCTCGACGGGAAGGAAAGAAGAAACCAATAACGAATAATTACGGGTTGGAAGTTAGTGGCAGAAGGAATAATAATGAATAATTGCGGTCGGGCAGACGGGTTTTCTTAATGACGAACCTTTTGTGCCCGACCGAATTTTTATTGCTGCGGAGTTTTGGGGAGAGCGGTATCTCCTATATCAAAGGTTTGTTTTTGGTATTCAGAGCGGTTAGCGGCTAGTTTCGGGTCGCTCCGCTCCGTATTTGTAATGCCGTTTTTTTGGGGGTGGCTTCTCCTATATCAAAGGCTTGGTTGTTTGTTAATTGAAAACTGAAAAATAAAAATGCGGTCGGGCAGATGGGTTTTCTTAATGACGAACCTTTTGTGCCCGACCGAATTTTTATTGCTGCGAGGGGTTGGAGAGAACTGCTTGAGGCGGCTTGAGAAGGGACACGCTTCGACAAATAACTGACGGCGGGCGTAGTATAATAATCCTGTGCGCGAAAAAGCTCCGGCGGACGTCGGACGCGCCGCGATTTTTTAAGCGCTAAGGAGAGGATGGCTTCTTGTTCTCGTTTTCAAAGGATATAGGAATTGATTTAGGCACCGCGAACACCCTTGTTTTTATCAAGGGCAAGGGGATAACGCTTCGCGAGCCCTCGGTCGTCGCGGTCGATACCCGCACGGATTCGGTGCTGGCTGTCGGCTCGCGGGCAAAGGAAATGATAGGCAGGACTCCCGATTCGATAGTCGCCGTCCGTCCTCTGAAGGACGGCGTTATCGCGGATTTCAAAATCACCGCGAAAATGCTCCAGCACTTCATCCGCAAGGCGGTCAAGCCCGGGCTGTTCAGCAAGCCGCGCGTCATTATCTGTATGCCCACGGGCGTTACGGAGGTCGAGCGAAAGGCGGTTGAGGACGCAGCTTATCAGGCGGGCGCCAAGCCTCCGGTCATCCTGATCGAGGAGCCTATGGCGGCGGCTATAGGCGCGGGTATGCCTGTGGACGAGCCCGCCGGAAGCATGGTCGTCGATATTGGCGGCGGCACAAGCGAGGTTGCGGTGATCTCCCTGGGAGATATCGTCACCGCCTGCTCGGTACGCGTCGCGGGCGACCGCTTTGACGAGGCGATACTGACCCATATCAAAAAGACCTACAACCTCCTCATCGGCGAACGAACCGCCGAGGAGATCAAAATAAGAATCGGCTCGGCTTTCCCCTACGACAATGAAAAAAGCATGGTCGTCAAGGGCAGAAACCTACTCGACGGACTGCCGAAGGATATTACTGTTTCCGCCGAGGAGATACGCGAGGCGCTGTCCGATCCGCTGTCCACGATCATCGAGGCTATCAGAACGACACTCGAAAAGACGCCTCCCGAGCTTTCCGCCGACATCATCGACCGGGGGATCACCCTCACCGGCGGCGGCGCGATGCTGCGAGGGATAGATATGCTGGTGATGCAGCAGACAGGAATGACCATCAATATCGCCTCGCGTCCGCTCGACTGCGTTGTTGAAGGCGCGGGAAAACGGCTGGGCAGACGAGCGGGAACGCGCTTCAGACACATCGGAAGATAGAGGACGCTCATGGACAAATACAAAAAGCAAAGCCGTATACCGCTGATAATCACACTCATCATTGTTTCGGTGATGGGTGTTTTGTCGCAGAGCGAAAATTCTCCTATTTCCGCCGCCTTCAGCGCGGCGGCTCGCGGTCTGTTCAGTCTGAGCGTTCAGGCGGCGCGGCAAGACTCGCCCTCTTATGAGGAGCTTCAAAGTGAAAACAAAGCCCTGAAAAGTGAAAACGCCGCCCTTCGCTCACAGCTCACTGACTTTCTTGAAACAAAAAGCGAAAACGCGCGGCTCATGAAATTCTACGGCTTGAAAAAGAAAAATCCCTCCTATAAAATAAAGCCCGCAAAGGTCATAAGCCGCGATCCGAGCGACGACTTCGGCTCCTTTACCCTCGACGTCGGAAAAGCCGAGGGCGTGAGGCAAAACGACCCGGTCGTGACCGAAAACGGACTGGTCGGACGCGTAGCCCGCGCGGACTCCTGTACCTGTCTGGTGAGAACGATACTTTCACCCGATACCAAGGTCGGGGCGGCGGAGCTCAAGAGCGGCGAAACGGGGATCGTCAGCGGAACCGCCGAGTTCAGCGCGGACAGCCTGACACTGATGAAGGGGCTTAAACGAAACTGCGGTATCCGCAAGGGCGATCTGATCGTCACCTCCGGGATGGGAGGATTTTATCCGCCTGACCTGATCATCGGAAGGGTGACGGAGATCCGCTTCAACGCCTTTGAAGCCTCTGACTGCGCGGTGATCGAGCCCCTCGACGATATCGAAAGGCTGGACAGCGCGGCGGTTATCACCGATTTTGACGGCAAAGGCGAGGTGTCCGAAAAAAATGGCGATTGATCGCGGGCTTTTAAGATACGTCGCTTACACGACAGAGCTCCTTCTGCTGGCGGCGGCGCAGAGCACGCCGGAGCTCATTCCCCAGACGCTCGGGGCAAAGCCTCTGCTGCTCGTCTCGGCGGCGCTGTCCTTCTGCGCGGTTGAAAACGCGACCGCCTCGATGATACTCGGAGCGGTATGCGGCGCGGCGACCGACCTTGCGGGCGGGGGGATCGGATACTACGCGCTCGCGCTCACCCTGACATGTTTTTTCATCTCCTCTATGCTGGGCTCACGGTTCCGCGCGAATCTCTTTTCGCTCATGCTCTTTTCTTCGGCGGCGGTCGCTGCGGTCGTCGGGGGCTACTTTCTGCTGTTCCGCCTGCCCTTCGGAGCCGACTGCTTGGGCGCGCTTTTTCCGAGCCGCTATCTCCCACGCATGGCTTTGACTTACCTTTGCGTCCCGCCGCTCTACGGCTTCAATTATTATCTTAAAAATTTTATCTTTAAAAATCGGGGATAACTCATGAAAAAGAACCGCGAAAGAAAATACGTTTATTATACCTGCGCCGCGGCTGTTCTGGGCTTTTTCGCGCTTTTCACCGCGCGTCTCGCTGACTGGCAGCTCGTTCGCGGCGGCGAGTACCGCGAGCTCGCGGACAGCTCGACGAACTACACCATAAGCTCCGAGCCGATACGCGGCGAGATCCTCGACAGGAACGGCAACGGACTTGTCACCAACAAGACCCTGCGGCGGATCGTTATCATAAAGCCCCTTACCGATGAAAAAAAGCTCGACGGCGTCCTGCTTGAGCTGGTCGGACTGCTGCGAAAAACAGGCGACAGCTTTACCGACCTCCTGCCGCTCGAGGACAGGAACGGCGTTTGCGCGTTCAAAACCGACGCCGGCGACGAAAGGGAGCTCCTGCTCTCCGACAGCTTTACGGGACTCGGCAAAACCGCCTCGGCGGAGGACTGCTTCGACGCGCTCCGACGCCGCTACGGGCTGGAGGAAAGCTATACGCGAGATCAGCTCCTTACCCTCGTTTCCATCCGCTACTCCATGGAAAGGCAGGGATATTCGGGGGAAACGCCCTTTGTTCTCGCCGAGGATATCGGCGGCGCGGCGGCTGCTGCGGTCAGCGAAAGCTTCAGGGGGCTGGGCGGGGTTGAGGTGCAGACCTATCCTCTGCGCACCGTTGACAAGCCCTCGCTCGCGCCTCACATCATCGGAGCGCTCGGAGCGCTTTCCGCCGAGGAATACGAGGAGCTTTCCGACAAGGGCTACGGGCTCAACGACAGGATCGGGAAATTCGGGATAGAACACGCCTTTGAGAACGAGCTGCGAGGAAAAAGCGGCAGACTGGTGATAAGCCGCGGCGCGGACGGCGGCGCTCCGGAAACGGTCGAAACGGTTGAAGCGGAGCCCGGGAAAACCGTTTGGCTGACGCTCGACAGCAGGCTTCAAAAAACAGCCGCAGACTCGCTCGAAAAAAATATCCGTGCGGCAAACGCCGAGGGCAGGCTGGCTGCAAAGAGCGGGAACGTCAAAAACGTAGGCGAGGACTGCGAAACGGGAGCTGCGGTCATGCTGAGGGTCAGCGATTTCGCCGTGCTGGCTGCCGCGAGCTATCCCGGCTACGACCTTGAGCGCTACACCTCAGACGGAGATTATTTCAGCCGGCTGATGCGGGACGAACGATCTCCGATGTACGACCGCGCTTTTTCGGGCAGCTTTGCCTGCGGCTCGGTTTTCAAGCCCTGCGTGGCTATGGCGGCTCTTGAGGAAAAGGTGATCCGCTCCGACTCCGAGATATTCTGCGGCGGGAGCTACGACTATTACCCCTCTAACGCCGTCCGGTGTATGCACCGTCACGGAGCGCTCACCTTCCACGGCGCTCTCGTTCAGTCGTGCAACTGCTTCTTTGCCGAAGCGGGCAGAAGGCTCGGTATCGGCTCCATCTCCGAATACGCCGAGGGCTTCGGTCTGGGAGAGGCGACAGGGCTGGAGCTTGAGGAATCGCGGGGGACGCTCGCGGGTCGGGACAGCGCCTCCTGGCAGGCGGGCAATACGGTCCAGGCGGCGATCGGTCAGTCGGACAACGCCTTCACGCCCGTTCAGCTTGCCGCCTACGCCGCGACGATAGCCAACAACGGGACGCGTTTGAGAACTCATATCGTTCAAAAGATAACCGATTACGAGAGAAAAACCATATCGGCGGATCATTCAAAACCCGAGAAGCTCTCCGACGCGGGCGTTTCAGCCAAAAATCTCCGGGCAGTCCAAAAGGCGATGCTCGACGTGACCCGGAGCGCGGACGGCACCGCCCACTCGTTTTTCGGAGATTACGGGATCAAGGTCGCCGCCAAGACAGGCACGGCGGAAAACGCGGGCTCCGACCACGCGACGTTTATCTGCTATGCTCCCTTTGAGAAGCCCGAGGTGGCGGTCGCGGTGGTCATAGAGCACGGAGTATGGGGCAGATTCCCTATGGGGGTGGCCAGAGATTTGCTCGACAGTTACTTTTCCGAAAAAAACCGCGGGCAAAATCAATAAGCAAAAAACGCACAGCTACAACATCTTATTAACGTTTCGACGATTTTTCAACGCTGTTTTTGTGTATTTTGCATAAAATAAAGGTCGAAAATTTGGTTGATAAATCTTTTCATGTTTTCTTGCTCTTTCAGCGGTTTTGTGATAAAATAAAACAGAGGTACTGTAATTATGAGTAATGTCATCGTTGTAGCCTCGGGCAAGGGCGGCACGGGAAAATCCACCGTCTGCATCTGCCTGTCCGTGGCGCTGATAAAACAGGGCAAAAAGGTACTGCTTATCGACTGCGACTGCGGAATGCGCGGACTTGATATCATGCTCGACGTGGAGCAGGATATTCTCTTTGACGCGTCCGACGCGGTTTGCGGCAACTGCGCCTATGGCGAGGCGGTATACAAAAGCCCGAATAACGAAAACCTATATCTGATGGCGGCTCCCTTCGACGCCGAAAACGAGCTCAGCCCCTCAGTTTTTAAGCAGCTGGTCGACACGGTCAAGGATAATTTTGACTACGTTATCATCGACTCGCCCGCGGGGATAGGCTCGGGCTTTGTCACCGCGGCTTCTCCGGCGGACAGCGCCCTGATCGTCACCAACCCCGAGCCCACAAGCGTTCGCGGCGCGGTCAAGGTCAGAAGGAAGCTCGATTCCCTTGGCGTCAGATCGATCCGTCTGGTCATCAACCGCTTTGACAAAAGGGTATTTAAGAAAATGGGCTACTACAGCGATCTGGACGCGGTCATCGACGCCGCCCAGACCCAGCTCATCGCCGTGGTCCCCTTTGACATCAACATCTCCGTTGTAATGCAGCAGGGTGCCGCCGGACTCAAAACGGGCGCCTCCTTCGCGGTGTTTGACCGTCTGGCAAGGCGGCTCGAGGGCAGACGCATCCCCATCGCCCTGTAATTCCGGCGCCGCGCGCCGTTGTCCTGCATATCAACGCGCTTTGTGAGTTAACCATCTCGGAAATTTTGAAAAAGGAGTTTTGAATATGAATATCGCGCTTATTGCACATGACGAGAAAAAAGAACTAATGGTGCAGTTCTGCATCGCATACTGCGGCGTGCTCAGCCGCAACAATCTGTGCGCCACGGGCACAACAGGCAAGATGGTAGCAGAAGCCACCGGACTTTCAATTCAAAAATTCCTTGCCGGCTCCCAGGGCGGCAGCCAGCAGATCACGGCGAGGATCTCCTGCGACGAGATAGATATGCTGCTCTTCTTCCGCGATCCCCTCTCGCCCAAGCCCAACGAGCCCAACGATATGAATATGCTGCGCCTTTGCGACATGCACAACATCCCCGTAGCGACAAATATCGCCACCGCCGAGGTGTTGATCCACGGACTCGAGCGCGGCGATCTCGATTGGAGAAATATCCTTAAATAATCAAGCGGCAGACCGCGTGCCGCACTGCGCGGTATGCGCCGAAAACGCGCTTTTTGCCATAATAACAGCAGATGACCTGCGGTCTGATTTATATCAGTAGTTTGTAAAATTCAGTTAATTTTCTTTTATCGGGCGGCGCTGCTGCCCGATAATTGTGTATATATGGAGGTAATGATGGCACTGATCACCAAGAAAATCAAGGGCACCGAGGACGTGCTGCCCAAGCAGAGCTACCGCTGGCAGTTTATCGAACAGATAATGCGCGAGGAGAGCAAGTCCTACGGCTTCAAGGAAATCAGAACGCCCGTTTTTGAGCACACCGAGCTCTTCGCGAGGGGCGTCGGTCAGACTACGGACGTTGTCCAAAAGGAGATGTACACCTTTGACACCAAGGGAGGCGAGAGCGTCACGCTTCGTCCCGAGGGCACGGCGGGAGCCGCGAGAGCGGTGCTCGAGCATTCTCTCGACAACGAGGGTCTGCCGATAAAGGCGAGCTATTTTGTTTCCTGCTACCGCTATGAGAAGCCTCAGGCGGGAAGGCTCAGAGAGTTCCACCAGTTCGGTCTTGAGGTGTACGGCACCCAGTCGCCCGTCGCCGACGCCGAGCTGATCTGCGCCGCGCAGTCTATACTTGACCGCCTAGGACTCGAGCAGGTGCGCCTTGAGCTGAACTCGATAGGCTGTCCCGAATGCCGCGCGAAATACAACCGGGCGCTGCGCGATTACTTCGGCGCTTACCGCGACAGGCTCTGCGAAACCTGTCTTTCGCGCCTCGAGAAAAACCCGATGCGCCTTCTCGACTGCAAAAGCCCGGAGGACAAAAAGATCGCCGAGAACGCGCCCAAGATCATCGACTACCTCTGCGAGGACTGCGAGAACCACTTTTCCGAGGTCAAGAAGTATCTCGACGCGGTGGGAATAAAATACACCGTCAACCCCACCATCGTGCGCGGACTTGACTACTATACAAAGACCGTTTTTGAGTTCGTCACCGACCTCATCGGCGCCCAGGGCACAGTCTGCGGCGGCGGAAGATACGACGGTCTGATGGACGAGCTTGGCGGCAAGCATATCCCCTCGCTCGGCTTCGCAATGGGACTTGAGCGGCTGCTCATGGTCATGGACGCTCAGGGCGTCGAGATCCCGGACAACGACGTCTGCTCGCTTTACATCGCGACGATGGGCGACGCCGCCAAGGTCAAGGCGTTTTCGCTGCTCCGTCAGGTGCGCGAGTGCGGTCTGATCGCGGAAACCGACGTCGTAGGCAGGGGACTGCGCGCCCAGATGAAATACGCCGACAAGATCGGGGCGAGATTCTCGGTCGTGCTCGGCGACAACGAGATAGAACAGAACCGCGCCAAGGTCAAAAACATGGAAACAGGCGAGCAGATCGAGCTCGACCTTGACGACAGCTTTGCCGACAAATTCTCGGTGCACGTACTGACGAGCGACAAATCTTTTGAGTTTTAAGCTGAGGAGGAAATGAGTTATGGCTGAATATATGAAGGGCTTGAAGCGTACAAATTACTGCGGTGAGCTTCGCCTTGCCGACGAGGGCAGGGAGGTCACCGTCTGCGGCTGGGTCCAGCGCTGCCGCGATCTGGGCGGACTTGTATTTATTGACCTGCGCGACCGCACGGGCGTCGTCCAGCTCGCCTTTAACGATCAGACCGACAGGGAGATATTTGAAAAGGCGGTAGCCTGCCGCGGAGAATTTGTTCTCGCGGCAAAGGGCAGGGTCAGCGAGCGCAGTTCCAAGAACACCGAGATACCCACCGGCGAAATAGAGATCATAGTCGACGATCTGCGCGTGCTTTCAAAGGCGCAGACGCCTCCCTTTGAAATAGTTGACGACACCAAAACAGGCGAGGAGCTGAGGCTCAAGTACCGCTATCTCGACCTTCGCCGCCGTCCGCTGCTCAACAACCTGATCACCCGCAGCAGGATCGCAAAGGTCGCCCGCGACTACTTCGCGGAGAACGGCTTCATTGAGATCGAAACCCCGATGATGATAAAATCCACCCCCGAGGGAGCGCGCGACTACCTTGTTCCCTCGCGCATCCACAACGGCAGGTTCTACGCTCTCCCGCAGTCGCCGCAGATCTACAAGCAACTTTTGATGGTCGCGGGCTTTGACCGTTACATCCAGCTCGCTCGCTGCTTCCGCGACGAGGATCTGAGAGCCGACCGCCAGCCCGAGTTTACCCAGATAGATATGGAGCTTTCGTTCGTAGACGTCGAGGATATCCTCGAGGTCAACGAGGGACTCTTCAAGCGCCTGTTCAGTGAAGTGCTCGGCAAGGAGCTCAAAACTCCCTTTGAGCGCATGACCTACACCGAGGCGATGGAAAACTACGGCTCCGACAAGCCCGACATCCGCTTTGACATGAAGATAAAGGACATCTCCGATCTGGTCAAAGACTGCGGCTTCGGAGTATTCACGGGCGCAATCGAGAACGGCGGCTCCGTCAGAGCGATCGTCGCCAAAGACGCCGCCTCAGTCTACACCAGAAAAGAGATCGACAAGCTCACCGAATACGCCAAGGGCATCGGCGCTAAGGGACTCGCCTACGTCAGATGGGTTGACGAACCTAACGCCTCCTTCAAAAAATTCATGAAGGAAGAGGAGCTTGCCGCGATATACGAGCGTCTGGGCGCCGAAAAGGGCGACGTCATCCTGATCGTCGCGGACAAGAATCCCGTCGTGCTCTCGACCCTGGGAGCGCTGCGGCTGACCGTAGCCAAGAGGCTCGGGATAATCCCCGACGAATTCAAATTCCTCTGGATCGTCGACTTCCCCTTCTTCGAGTGGGACGAGGAGAGCGGCGAATGGCTCGCCATGCATCACCCCTTCACCATGCCCAAGGAGGAATGCATCCAATATCTCGATTCCGACCCCTCAAAGGTCATCGCCAAGGCGTTCGACCTCACCCTCAACGGCGTTGAGCTTTCGAGCGGCTCCATGCGTATCACCGATCCCGAGCTGCAGCAGAAGATGTTCCGCGCCCTCAAGATGACCGACGAGGAGATCGAGGCAAAATTCGGCTTCCTTGTTGAAGCCTACAAATACGGCGCTCCGCCCCACGGCGGCATGGGCATCGGACTCGACCGCATCGTTATGCTGCTCTGCGGCGCCGATAATCTTCGCGACGTCACCGCCTTTCCAAAGGTGCAGAACGCCAGCGAGCTCATGTCCTCCTGCCCCTCGCCCGTCGACAGCGAAAGCCTTGACGTGCTGGGCATAGAGCTGAAAAAAACCGAGTGATCCGGAAGGAGTATTTCAATGGGCGCTGCCGCGTGGAGCGGAATCATAATTCCGCTGGTGATAATAGCCGTTCTGCTGATCGTAATCGTCGCCGCGATCATCTTTATCAAAACCAAAATGCAAAAATTCTCCATGGAGGCGTTCGGCACAAAGGATTTTTTCAAGGGCATGAACGAAGCCAACAAGAAGCTCAGCGAGACTCCCAAGACCGTCCGATCCATGACGAGCATATACAAGCCCGAGATCATCAGGGATTTTCCGGAGTTCGACTACGATCTCTACGTTGAAAAGGCAAAGGGCGTCCTGCGCGGCTACTTCAACGCCATTGAGAGCAAGCACGCCTCCACGGTGGGTCCGGAGTGCTCCGCCGCGCTGATAAACCATATTCAGGGAATAATCGAGGATCTCAACAGCCGCGGATACGACCAGCACTTCAACGAGGTCGTCATCCATTCGATGGAGCTTTCGCGCTACATCAAAAACGGCGCGACAGTTGATCTTGTATTCAGCTCTGCCGTGGGTCTTTACGATTACATAACCGACGACAAGGGCAAGGTCGTTTTCGGAAGCGAGGACAGGAAGAAGCAAACGATCTACACCGTCGAGCTGGTTTACGTTCAGGACGAGGACAAGATGGCTGAGAGCTCCGAGACCTCGGCTATCGGCGTCCACTGCCCCAACTGCGGCGCTCCCGTCAAGACCATCGGGCAAAAGTTCTGCGAATACTGCGGAAGCGGCATCCTGGAGATCAATACCCGCTCGTGGAAATTCGACGCTGTTCACGAGGAAACCCGCCTCAAAACCGCCTACTGATATGTTTTTATCAGTTCAAAGGGGATTTTTGTAATAATTCCTTAAATAACCGCAAAAAAAGACGGATTTTATATTGCTTTTTTTCGCAAAAAATATTACAATATAAATTAAAGTATATTACTTTATAATACTTCATTTAAAAGGAGAGTTAATTATGGGCATAATCAAAGCTGCGATAGGCGCGATCGGCGGAGGCCTTGCCGACACCTGGCTCGAAGTCATCGAGCCTGACGATATGGGCAAAAACACCGTCATTGTTCCCGGCAAAATGATCACCAACGGCAGAAGCTCCAACACCAAGGGCACCTCAAACGTTGTTTCCAACGGTTCAAAGATCCACGTTTTCGATCACCAAATGATGATTTTGGTGGACAACGGCAAGATCGTAGACTACACCTGCGAGCCCGGTCTTTACACCGTAAGCATGAGCTCCACTCCCTCGCTGTTCAACGGACAGTTCGGAGATACTATCAAGGAGAGCTTCTCCCGCGTAAAATACGGCGGAATCCCCTCGAACACCCAGAGAGTATTCTTCATCAACCTCAAGGAGATCAAGGACATCATGTTCGGCACCTCCAACCCCGTTCAGTACTACGATTCCTTCTATGAGGCGGAGCTCTTCATGCGTCTGCACGGCACCTACTCGATCAGGATAACAGACCCCTTCAAGTTCTATCAGGAGGTCATCCCGGGCGAGGTCATCACAAACAATAAGAGCCTTGACTTCTCCGGCGAATTCATCAGGCAGTATAACGACGAGTTCGTAAGCGAGCTCAGCGCCGCGTTCAATCAGTATTCAGCCGACGGCAACCGCATCAGCTTCATCACCTCCAAGACCAGAGAGCTCAGAAAATATATGGCGGACGGTCTTGATCCCGAGTGGAAGGATCTCAGAGGCTTTGAGATCGTTTCCGTAGCCATCAAGAACCCCTCCTACTCCGACAAGAGCCAGGCTATCATCGACAGCCGTGCCGAGATGGGCGCGAAGGTCAGCTATCTGCGCGACGGCGCGAATCAGCAGGCTTACGTCGCTGCCAACATCTCCGAGGGTATCAAGGCAGCGGGCAGCAACACCGGCGGCGCTACCAATGCCTTCATGGGCATGGGCTTCGGTCAGATGATGGGCGGCAACATGATGGGCGGTTATATGCAGAATCCCCAATACGCCGCGGCTAACGGCGGTCAGCAGCAGCCTCAGCAGCAGCCCCAGCAGGCTCCTCAGCAGCAGGCTCCCCAGCAGCAGGCAGCGCCCGCTCAGGGCTGGACCTGCCAGTGCGGAACCCAAAACACAGGCAACTTCTGCATGAACTGCGGAAGCAAGAAGCCCGAGGCTCCCAAAAAGCGTTTCTGCCAGAACTGCGGAAACGAGCTCGCCGAAGGCGCGAAATTCTGCCCCAACTGCGGCAACAAGGCTTAATAAGCGTTTCAGAAAGAGCGCGCCCCCGTGCGCGCTCTTGTTTTCAATAATCACAATATGAGAGGTGAATTGATTCATGGCAACCATGGAATACAAATGCCCGAACTGCGGCGGTCCTCTTTCCTTTAATCCCGATAAGCAGATGTTCAGCTGTCAGTACTGCCTTTCGGATTTTCAGCCTCAGCAGATCCAGGCGATGTATGCCCAAAACGAGCAGAGCGAAACCTACGACGAAAAGGAGATCAAGGCGCAGGAGCGGCGCGCCGCTCGCGGAGAAGGCGACGGCGACGATCTGGTCGGCTACACCTGCCCGTCCTGCGGAGCCGAGGTCGTGACCACCGCCACCACCGCCGCTACCAACTGCTTCTACTGCCAGAGCCCCGTAGTGCTCGGCAGCAGGCTTTCGGACGCCTTTAAGCCCGACAGGGTCGTGCCCTTCGCGCTCTCAAAGGACAAGGCTGTTGAAACCTTCCTCAAGCTCTGCGGAAAGAAAAAATTCCTCCCCGCCGGCTTCACAAGCAAAAAGCAGGTCGAGAAGATGCAGGGCGTTTATTTCCCCTACTGGTACCTCGACGAACAGCTCAGCGGTGCGCTTACCGCCAGAGGCAAAAAAGAAAGAAGCTGGACCCAGGGCAACCGCCGCTACACCGAAACCACGATCTTCCGGCTTTTCCGCGCGGGCGATATGCAGATCATGAACGTTTTTGAGCGCGCTCTCAAGAGCAACAGCCGCGAGATGCTCCAAAGCGTCCATCCCTTCGATCTCAGCAAGGCTCAGCCCTTTGCCATGAGCTATCTCTCGGGCTTTTCCGCGGAGAAGCGCGACATCGAACAGGCTGAAGCGGCTCCCATCCTCGACGAGAGGATCAAGGGCTATGCCGAGCAGCTTCTCAAGGATACGATAAACGGCTATCAGGGCGTTACCACCGAGAGCTTTAACCACAAGGTTTTCAACAAGCGCTGGAATTACACCCTCCTCCCTGTCTGGATCGTCACCTACAAATTCAACGGAGAGATCCTTCCCTACGCCATCAACGGTCAGACCGGCAAGATCTACGGCAGCCTGCCTGTTGCCATGGGCAAGCTGGTGCTTTGGGCGGCGATCATCGCGATCCTCGTTTTCATAGTTTGTTTGTTGGGAGGTATGTTGTTCGCATGACAAAGCTTGCTAAAAAAGCCGCGGCTCTCAGCTGCGCGGCTGTTATCGCTTTTGCCTGCGCTCCCGCCGTTTTCGCGGCTCAGAGCGTTTATACGGACGGCTATGCTCTCAGCGACGACGCCGACCTTTTCACCGAATCGGAGGCGACCGAGCTGACGGACGAGATGTCCAAGGCTCACACCGCCACCGGCTGGCAGATCATCGTCCATACGGATACCTACGGAGCGTCATCCGACGCAATGACCTCTCACTATGACGACTATTTCTACAGCGAGAGCAGGTATAACGCCGAGGCGGTCATGCTCGTTTTTGATACCGCTTCCGGCAACCGCGTTATTTTGAACTACGGTTCCACACAGAGCTACTTCAGCGACAGCGTCCTCAATGACGTAAAAGCCGCGATGAAGCCCTACCTTGAAAGCAACGATAACTTCGGCGCCGCCAAGGAATTTGTGAACCAGATGGAATACGCCTACAGCTCCGGACGCGTGACCGATTACAACGAAGATGGCGCAGCAACAGAGAAAAAGGAAACAAACAGGTTCCTGGTTTCTCTCAGCCGCTGGTGGATCTATCTCATCATTGCGCTCATCGTCTTTGCGGCGTTTATTCTGATAAACCGCGGACGCTACAAGCACATGGGAAAGAGCGGCACCTACGACCTCAAGAAAAACAGCCAGCTCAGGCTCACGGATCAGCAGGACGTAATAATCGACCGCCGCACCACCTACACCACCATCAATACAAGCTCAGGCAGCTCGGGAGGCTCCGGCGGCTCAGGCGGCTCAGGCTCCGGCGGCGCTCACAGCTCCGGCAGCTTCTGACAGAAAAACGGTCTCCCGCCTACAAACGTCCCTTCGTAAAGCGTACTTAACGGCAGGGACGGAATACAATAAAACAGCAAAAAGTGTTCCTGAGGGGAAAATTGATTTGACTCTGAAGATCCACGCCATAAACCGCCCAAAAGGGCGGTAAAAGCCATGATTCACGGCGGCGTCATCTTCGGCGCCGCCTATAATTTTTAAAGGGATCATTAAAGAATCATAGCTGCCCGAAATCAAAAATCTTTCAAAATATCCGCGCCTCTGAACAACAGGGATTTTTTATACTAACGCAGAAAATAGACATTCTTTGCGGTCTATTTTCCGCAGACCGCTTTTTATCTGAGATCAGTACCAGAGGCGCCCTGAAAAGGAATGAAAAAATGTCGGAAAACACCACCCGCGTCGCGGTGATCAGCATCATTGTCGAGAACCCCGACCGCGTAAAGGACATCAACGAGATCCTGCACGACGCCTCAGACTCGATAATCGGCCGCATGGGGATCCCCTACCGCGAAAAGGGGATCAGCATCATAAGCATAGTTATCGACGCCGAACAGGATATAATAAACAACATCTCCGGCAGGCTGGGACGGCTCGATGGAGTCACCGCCAAGGCTGCCTATTCAAAAAAATAAAAAGATGATCAAAGAAATAATAGAAAAACTCGCCTCCGAACAAAACGCCGACCGCGAAGAGCTCATTCTGCTGCTAAACGACAAGAGCGAGGATAACCTCGAGCTCCTGCGCGTCAAAGCGCAGGCAAGGGCGCGCGAGCGGTTCGGAAACAAGATCTTTGTCCGAGGACTGATCGAATTTTCAAATATCTGCAAAAACGACTGCTTCTACTGCGGACTGCGCCGCTCAAACGGCAGGGTCGCCCGCTACCGGCTCACAAAGGAGCAGATACTCGGCTGCTGCGAAAACGGCTATGCTCTCGGCTTCCGCACCTTTGTGCTCCAGAGCGGAGAGGACGGCTGTTACACCGACGAGGTGATCACGGATATAGTGAGCGAAGTGAAAAAGCGCTTCCCCGACTGCGCTGTGACCCTCTCGCTCGGGGAGCGAAGCAGAGAGAGCTATCTAAGGCTGTTCGAGGCAGGCGCCGACCGATATCTCCTGCGCCACGAAACCGCCTCCAAGCCGCATTACGAAAGGCTGCACCCCGGCGATATGAGCTTTGAAAACCGCCTTTCGTGCCTTAGAGCGCTCAAAGAGATCGGCTTTCAGACAGGCGCGGGCTTCATGGTCGGCTCACCCTTCCAGACAACCGACGACCTTGCGGACGACCTGCTGTTTTTGAAGGCTTTTGAGCCGCAGATGTGCGGTATCGGTCCCTTCATCCCCCACCGCGACACCCCCTTCGGCAATTATCCGCAGGGCAGCCTTGATCTCACGCTCAAGCTGCTCTCGATAGTCAGGCTGCTGCTGCCCGACGTCCTCCTTCCCTCCACCACCGCCCTCGGGACGATCGACCCGCGCGGCAGGGAGCTGGGGATACTTCACGGAGCAAACGTCGTGATGCCGAACCTCTCTCCGAAGGAGCACCGCAAGGATTACTCTCTCTACGACAACAAGATCTGCACGGGAGACGAGGCGGCGGAGTGCGTAAACTGCCTTTCGCTGCGCATGAAATCAATAGGCTATGAAACAGTCACCGACAGAGGAGACTTCAAGCAACACAAAACAACCGGTAATAAGGAGTAATAAAAATGTTTAAGTATGATCCGAAATCATTGGTCGCCGATGAATTTATCAACGACGCCGAAATACGCGACACCCTGAAATACGCTGACGAAAACAAGGACAACCTCGCCCTGATCGACGAGATCATCGAAAAGGCGAAGCTTAGAAAGGGACTGAGCCACCGCGAGGCAAGCGTGCTGCTCGCCTGCGACGACCCCCAAAAAACCGAGGAGATATTCTCGCTTGCCGAACAGATCAAAAAGGATTTTTACGGCGACAGGATCGTCATGTTCGCGCCTCTCTATCTCTCAAACTACTGCGTGAACGGCTGCGTTTACTGCCCCTATCACGCGAAGAACAAGCATATCTGCCGCAAAAAGCTCACTCAGGAGGAGGTAAAGCAGGAGGTGATCGCCCTTCAGGATATGGGTCACAAGCGCCTTGCGATCGAGTCGGGCGAGGATCCCGTAAATAACCCGATCGAATACATCCTCGAGTGCATCAAAACGATATATTCTATCAAGCACAAGAACGGCGCCATCCGCCGCGTTAACGTAAATATCGCAGCCACCACAGTCGAGAACTACAAAAAGCTCCACGACGCGGGCATCGGCACTTACATCCTCTTTCAGGAGACCTATCACAAGGAGAGCTACGAGAAGCTTCATCCCACAGGTCCCAAGCACAACTACAACTACCACACCGAGGCGATGGACCGCGCCATGGAGGGCGGTATCGACGACGTCGGTCTTGGCGTTCTCTTCGGACTCGAGCTCTACCGCTACGAGCTCGCGGGACTCCTCATGCACGCGGAGCACCTTGAGGCGGTCCACGGCGTCGGTCCTCACACCATCAGCGTCCCGAGGATCCAGCCCGCCGACGATATCGACCCCGGCGATTTTGACAACGGCATAGACGACGACACCTTCGCGAAGCTGATCGCCATTATCCGCATCGCCGTCCCCTACACCGGCATGATAATCTCGACCCGCGAGAGCGAGAAGGTGCGCGCCCGCGCCCTTCATCTCGGCATCTCTCAGATCAGCGGCGGCTCGCGCACCTCTGTCGGCGGCTACGTCGAGGAGGAAAAGGAGGAGGAAAACTCCGCGCAGTTCGACGTTTCCGACCGCCGAACCCTCGACGAGGTCGTGCGCTGGCTGATGGAGCTGGGCTATATCCCCTCCTTCTGCACCGCCTGCTACCGCGCGGGACGCACGGGCGACCGCTTTATGGCGCTGTGTAAGAGCGGTCAGATCCAAAACTGCTGCCATCCCAACGCCCTGATGACCCTCGAGGAGTACCTGATCGACTACGCCGCCCCCGAAACCAAGGCTATCGGCGACAAGGTGATCCGGGAGCAGCTTGAAAATATCCCCAACCCCAAGGTCAGAGAGCGCGCGGCGCGGTACATCAGCGAGATACAAAACGACGGCAAGCGCGATTTCCGCTTCTGAGGAGCGGCTATGAGTATGAACAGCACGCCCTCGGGCGAAAGAACGCATATCGGCTTTTTCGGCAGGCGCAACGCGGGCAAGTCCAGCCTTGTGAACGCCGTGACGGGGCAGCCGCTCTCCGTGGTGTCCGACGTAAAGGGCACCACCACCGACCCCGTGAGCAAGGCTATGGAGCTTTTGCCTCTGGGTCCCGTAATGATAATCGATACCCCCGGCTTTGACGATACCGGCGGCTTGGGCGAGGAAAGGGTAAAACGCGCCAAGGAAGTGCTCCGGCGCGTAGATATCGCGGTTCTGGTCGCCGACGCCGTCGACGGCTTGAGCGAGACCGACCGCGAGCTCATATCGCTCTTTTCCGAAAGGGATATCCCATTTATAATCGCCTACAACAAGGGCGATCTGACCGGTCTTGAAGCCCGGGAGGACGGGCTGACCGTCAGCGCTCTGACGGGCGAAAATATCACACTTCTTAAAGAAACCCTCGCGCATCTTGTAAAAACGGGTGATGAAAACAAAAAGCTCTGCGCCGATCTTGTAAGCCCCGGAGACGCCGTTGTGCTCGTTGTCCCGATCGACAAGGCGGCTCCCAAGGGCAGACTCATCCTCCCCCAGCAGCAGACCATCCGCGACTTGCTTGACAAGGGCGCACTGTCGATCGTCTGCCGCGACACCGAGCTTGCTCAAACGCTTGAGCTGCTCGGTGAAAGAACTGCTCTGGTGATAACCGACAGCCAGGTTTTCGGCAAGGTAAAGGACGTCGTTCCCGAAAGCATCCGCCTGACTTCTTTTTCTATCCTCATGGCTCGCTACAAGGGCTTTCTCGAAACGGCAGTTAAAGGCGCCGCCGCGATCGAGGAGCTTAGAAGCGGCGACAGGATCCTCATTTCCGAGGGCTGTACCCATCACCGTCAATGCGGCGATATAGGCACCGTAAAGCTGCCCGCCATGCTCAGACGGCACACCGGAAAGGACTTCGTCATCGAAACCTCCTCCGGCAAGGGGTTCCCGGAGGATCTTACGCCCTACAAGCTGATAATCCACTGCGGAGGCTGTATGCTCAATGAACGCGAGATGAACTACCGCCGTCGGCTCGCCGAGGACAGCGGCGTGCCCTTTACAAACTACGGCATCGCGCTCGCCTATATGCAGGGCATACTGAAACGCACCTTGAGCGTTTTTCCGCAGCTTGAGAAACTGATTTAAGGAGTAAAAATATGAGTGTAACAAGTATAATCATGGCTGTTCTCGCCCTGCTGCCCGCGGCGGGACTGCTGTTCTACATCTACAAGATGGATCGCTTTGACAAGGAACCGATCGGGCTGTTAATCGGTCTTTTCTTTCTCGGAGTCGGCTCCGTCATTCCCGCTATTATCTTGGAGCTGCTCGCCGGAGGCGTGCTGAACGTCCTGTTCGGCGGAAGCTTTGACTCTGACGCCATTTTCTTTTCATCAACAGGATCGCAATACTTCTATGAGTTTCTTAACAACTTCTTCTGCATCGCCCTGATCGAGGAGGCGTGCAAGTGGATCTTCATGTTCCTCATCACCTTCAAAAACAAAAATTTCAACTGCCTGTTCGACGGCGTTGTATACTCCGTCTTTGTATCGCTCGGCTTTGCCGCCGCAGAAAATATCCTTTATGTGTTCCAGAACGGTATCGGCACCGCCCTACTGCGTATGGTCACTGCCGTTCCGGGTCACTGCTTCTTCGCGGTACTCATGGGTTATTATTACAGCCTGTGGCACATCAGACGCAAGGCGGGGACGCTCGAGCGCCGCTTGCGCCAGAATAACATAATCTCGGTAAGCAAGCCCGGCTTCGGCGCGGCGCTTCCGCTCGTTCTCAGCATCGCCGTCCCGACCTTCGCTCACGGCTTCTACGATTTCTGCGCCTCGGTCGACAGCTGGTTCTTTATGATCATCTTCTTCCTCTTCCTCGGCTTTCTGTATTTCCTCTGCTTCCGAAATGTTCACAAGCTCTCAAAGGCGGATAATCTCAGCAGCTTCATCTCGATGGATATGGTGCTCAAGAGGTATCCGCAAGCTACCAAATTTGTCAGCACCCTTCCCGAATACGCGCAGTATTTCATTCCCCCGACGACTCAGCAGCAGACTCCGCAACAGTGGAATCAGCCTCCCATGAATCAGCAGCAGGCTCCGCAGCAGTGGAATCAACCGCCGATGAATCAGCCGCAAAACCCGCCGCAATGGAACCAACCGCCGATGAATCAGCCGCAGAACCCGCCGCAATGGAACCAACCGCCGATGAATCAACCCCAGAACCCGCCGCAATGGAACCAACCGCCGATGAATCAGCCGCAGAACCCGCCGCAATGGAACCAACCGCCGATGAATCAGCCGCAGAACCCGCCGCAGTGGGATCAAAACAACAATAATGATCCTTATTAAAAAACGGATGGCACGATCTCAATCATGAGAGTGCCATCCATTTTTTGTTTATCTTTTCAGCAGCCGTTCAGCCGACCTTTATTTGATCGAGCAGAGCTCCGACGCTCTCGTGGAAAACAAGATCCGCTTCGCTGTCGAACGGCGTGGAGTCGCGGTTGATAAGAACAACGGTATCGCCGCGAAAATATCGCACAAAGCCCGCCGCGGGGTAAACCGTCAGGCTTGTGCCCGCGATGATAAGAGTATCCGCCTGCATGATCGCGTTTAGCGCGCCGTTTACGACGCTGTCGTCAAGCCCTTCCTCATAGAGCACAACGTCCGGCTTTATAACGCCGCCGCACTCACAGCGCGGGACGCCCTCGCTGTTTTTAATAAACTCCGCTCCGTAGAATTTCCTGCATTTTCGGCAATAATTTCTCAGTACGCTTCCGTGGAGCTCATAGACCCTTTTGCTCCCCGCCGCCTGGTGGAGACCGTCGATATTCTGGGTGACTACGGCGGTGAGCTTTCCCGCGCGCTCAAGCTCCGCGAGTTTTAAATGCGCCTTGTTTGGCTTTTTGTCGAGGCAGAGCATCTTGTCGCGATAAAAGCGGTAAAACTCCTCTGTCTTGCGCTCGAAAAACGTATGGCTCAGAATCTGCTCGGGGGGATAGTCGTACTTCTGATTGTAAAGCCCGTCCACGCTGCGAAAATCGGGGATCCCGCTCTCGGTGCTCACGCCCGCGCCGCCGAAAAATACGATACGTTTGCTGTTGTCAATTACCTTTTGAAGCTGTTCAACCGTGCTCATAAGCCCGCCTCCCAATAATATTGTTTCCCGAAAAGAAGCAGAGCGATAATACCGCCCGCTTATATTATTATCATAATACTTTTTTGCGTAAAAATCAAGTGGAAATCAGCCGTGAAAAAGCAGCGAATCAACCGTGAAAAAGCAACGAAGGCCGACCGAGTCGGTCAGCCTTCCGAAATAAATATATCAGTCCGTATCGAGCTTGAGGACTGCCATGAACGCCTCCTGCGGCACCTCTACCGTACCGAGCTGGCGCATGCGCTTCTTGCCCTCCTTCTGCTTTTCGAGGAGCTTTTTCTTTCTGGTGATATCGCCGCCGTAGCACTTTGCGAGAACGTCCTTGCGCATCGCCTTGACGGTTTCGCGGGCAATGATCTTGCCGCCTATGCATGCTTGTATAGGCACCTCGAAGAGCTGTCTGGGGATCTTCTCCTTGAGCTTCTCCGCCATCTTGCGGGCTCTGGGATAAGCCTTCTCCTTATGGATGATGAAGGAAAGCGCGTCGACGACCTCGCCGTTGAGCATGATGTCGAGCTTGACAAGCTCGCTCTGGACGTAGCCCTTCAGCTCATAGTCAAAGGACGCGTAGCCTCTGGTGCGGCTTTTAAGCGTATCAAAGAAGTCGTAAATTATCTCAGCGAGGGGCAGAACGTAGTGCAGATCGACGCGGTCGGCGTCGATATACTGCATATCAACAAAGGTGCCGCGCCTGTCTTGACAAAGCTCCATGATATTGCCGACGTACTCCTTCGGGGAATAGATATGCGCGTCCGTGACAGGCTCCTCAGCCATCGCGATAAGCGAGGGGTCGGGATAATTTGTGGGGTTGTCTATCAACTCAACGTCGCCGTTTGTGCGCGTGATCCTGTAAATAACGCTCGGAGCGGTGGTTATCAGATCCAGCAGATACTCGCGCTCAAGGCGCTCCTGGATAATCTCCATGTGAAGAAGTCCCAAAAATCCGCAGCGGAAGCCGAAGCCGAGCGCTACCGAGGTTTCGGGCTCAAAGGAAAGCGCCGCGTCATTGAGCTGCAGCTTTTCAAGCGCGTCCTTCAAATCGCCGTACTTAGCGCCGTCAGCGGGATAGATGCCGCAGAAAACCATCGGCTGGGCTTCTCTGTAGCCCGGAAGAGGCTCCGCGGCAGGATTTGAGGTCAGCGTCACGGTATCGCCCACCTTCGCGTCCGCGAGGGTTTTTATCGAGCCTGTGATATATCCGACCTCACCCGCGTATAAGCCTTCGGTTTTCTCAAAGGTCGTAGCGTGCATCAGTCCGCATTCTACAACATTAAAGACGCTTCCGGTCGCCATGAGCTTGAATTCGTCGCCGGGATGGATCTGTCCCTCCTTCAGACGGACGTAAATGATAACGCCCTTGTAGCTGTCGTAGTAGCTGTCGAAAATCAGCGCTCGAAGGGGAGCGGAGCTGTCGCCCTCAGGCGCGGGAATATCGGATACTATTTTCTCAAGCACGGCGTGGATATTGATATCCGCCTTTGCGGAGATCTTAGGCGCGTCCTCGGCGGGAATTCCGATGACGTCCTCGATCTCGGTGATGACCCTGTCGGGGTCGGCGCTCGGCAGATCGATTTTATTTACCACGGGAACTATCTCCAAGCCGCTGTCAACCGCGAGATAGGTGTTGGCGAGAGTCTGCGCCTCGATTCCCTGAGAGGCGTCTACCACCAAAATAGCTCCCTCGCAGGCGGCAAGCGAACGCGAGACCTCGTAGTTAAAGTCGACATGACCGGGGGTATCTATGAGGTTAAAAAGATATTTCTCGCCGTCGTCGGCATTGTAGATAACGCTCACGGCGCGAGCCTTTATCGTTATTCCGCGCTCGCGCTCGAGCTCCATATCATCAAGGAGCTGAGCCTCCATGTCGCGCTCCGCCACGGAGTTTGTATGCTGTAGGATACGGTCGGCAAGCGTGCTCTTTCCGTGATCAATATGCGCGATTATACTGAAGTTTCTTATTTTATCCTGTGGGAATGACAAGGTCGATCACCTTTTCCTGTTTTTATTACTCGTTAATTGTATCATAAAAAAATCTTTCGCGCAACTGCTTTCGCGCAAAAAGCGCTGTCGGAACCGCCCTCGCCTATTATAACCGATAAAACGCCAAACAGCCTTACGTCGTGTGCGATCTCATTCAGCTAATCAAGGATTGGATTATCTATAGCGAAAAAAACCGCCCTGCCTCGGGGCAGAGCGGTTTCATAATTATAAGACTTCTATTCAAATAGTATTGAGATCAAACTACAGGAGCAGTCTTGCCGGTGTAAGCCATTACGGAATCACCGTACTTCATCATAGCCTTTAAGAGCTCGAGGAACTCAGCCTTCTGTCCGGTCTTGGGAAGAGTTCTGGCAACATAAGACTCGATGCTGTATTCGATGGTGTTGCTGATGAGGTTGCCGTTCTTATCATAAGCCTTGGCAGTGATCTTGTCGCTGAGCTCGTTGGCAAAGATCTTATCGCAGAGCAGGGTGTACTGATTATTGGCAGCGTTGTAAACCTCAAAATCAGCAGCGGTGTAGGAAGCGACGTTCTCACGATTGCCTACGGAAATCTTGATTGTAATAGTGCTGAGGTCGAGAGTTGTCTGGAAGTAAACCAGCTCGGAGATGGAGGAGCCCATAACAACGTTCGCGCCGAGGAAGTTAACGGTCTTGTCGGACTTGTCTATCTTGTTGGAGATATCGTTGAAGCTGCGTACGGTCTGAGTTCCGCAAGCTGCCTCAGCGGTGGTAAGGTCAGCATTAACAAGAGCGTTGGTCTTGTAGCCTCTTTCAATCTGAGCAGCCGCGCAGTAGTTGAGAAGGTCTACGAGGAGAGTCTTATACTTGGCAGTCTGACCGCTCTTGCGGAGCTGGTTGTAAGCATAGGTCTTGCCGTTGTAAACAAGGGGATCTGAGCAATACTCTTTGCCGTCCGCCTTTGACTTAGCATAGAGAACAGTTGTGATCTCGTCACCGAGGAGCTGAGGATTGAGCCCCTCATAGTCGAAGCGATATACAGCTCTGCCGCTGATTGTAACTGCAGCGTAGGTATCGATATTTCTCTCGTCAGCGCCCTGCAGACCGACTCTTGTGCAAACGATTCTGAAATCGGAGTAATTGTCCTTAAGGGACTGATTGATATAGAAGTTGATCGCCAGGTTGTTGGCAAAGGTCATGTTAGCGCCTGCAAAAGTGAGGGCAGGATCAACACGTGAGTCGGTTGTGATAGCCGCAGAAGCGCCGAGCGCAACGGTATTATCTACGATCTCGGAATTCATGATGAAATCACTCTCGTCGGTAGCGCCGTTCTTAACGACCTGAGAAACCTCTACGTCGAGGTTAACTGTGGTGTTACCCGCCTTCTTGGGCTTGAACTTAATGCTTACAAATTCAACCTTGCTGCCGTTTGAGGAGAGCTTGTACTTGCCGAGTTTGGTGAGGTTGCCGATAACTTCGTTTGTTCTGCCGAAATTGAACACTCCGTCGCCGTTGGCGAAGGGCATCATGAAGTACTCATTTACATCATCAATATCATTGTCGTTGTAGCTGAGGTTCGCGCCATTGGTTGTGTCAAAGGTGAGGTATTCACTGTCGTAGGTGAGAGTCCACTGAGCGTTCATAAGATCAGCCGTGGCACAATTTACATAATATGTAACTGTTACCTGACCGGTCGTCGAATCAATGGTTTCTGTAGCAGATGCACCGATGTTAGATGTCGCAGCGATCGTGAGGTCGGCGGCACCGGCACCCTCCGCAGCAGTCGCAGCACTAGCGGAAATTCCCGCAATGCCAAGCAGCATGCATACGGAAAGCAAGATTGAAATGATTCTTCTTGTGTTCATGATTTACGTCACTCCTAAATTTAATTTTGTCATTAACTATGACAATCTATTCAAGCATATTTTAGCAAACTATATCACATTTATAATTCCTTTTTAGAATATTATCAAATTTATTTCATAAATATTTAACTTTTTTTCATAATTATCTGTAATTTTTTCACTTTTTCGCGTTTCTTGTATTCAAGCTATGGAAAACAGCCCGCGAATCGCTTCGCGGGCTGTGAATAATTGGTAAATTTTTATTTGAGATATGTGCCGTTGCTACCGATCCTTCCGCTGATTCCCTTGAAGCCGGAGGCGCAGCAAACGTAACCGCGCATATTAGCCTTGCCCAAAGAGGAAACCGTGAGGGTTCCGTTGGAAACGGTTTTCTGGTCGCCGGTGACGGCGTCGATGTAGGTGCCGTTGGGAAGACCCGTGAAGGTCGCTCCGCCGGAGATCGCTACGCAGGCGAGGCTGTCAACGCCGTTAGCGGTATAGCGGCGAATGAACCCGATATTGCTGTTGGAAACATTCGAGGTGTTGTACTGACCCTTCTGGAGCGCGGGGATAGCTCTTCTGATCTGGTTGAGCTGCTGGAGGTGCTTGGCAAGGGGATGGCCGAGGGTTGACTGGACATTGCCCGAGGCATTGGTGTACTTACCGAAATCGGTGGCGGTCACGCTGCCGGTGATGTTGTCGCCGAAGTAAGCGCGGCCTGTGGTGGAGAGCGCCGCGGTCGTGCCCGCGTCGATCTTCTTACCCTCCTGGAACATGATCTCGGAGCCGTAGTATACGCAGGGGATTCCGCGGAAGGTGAACATGAGATCCATGTTCTCTGCCCATGCCTCCTGACCGCCTGTGTAACGGAAGTCCTGACATTCATTGGGCGAGTAGTCGTGCGAATCGACATAAACTACGTTCCAGGTGGAATCGTTGAAGGCGTGATCCTCGCCGAGAGCGGTGCTGAACGCGCTGTTGGCGGTGTAGAAGTTCCAGTGCATCGTGAAGTCGATTACGCCGGTGCCGTTAGCCTGAGAGTAATCGGGGGTGTGGTAGGTCACGCCGTTGAGCTTGGCGTTGGTGCTGTTGTAGGGAACGTTGCCGTTGTTATACTCCGAGAAGTGCGCCTTGGAATTGGTGAAGTTCTGGCTCCAGGACGACGGAGAGGTTCCCCAGTTGTTCGTCCACTTGCTGTCGGTTTCCTTCCAGGTGTAGAAGAACGGAGAGTCGGACAGACCGCCCTCATTGACGTACTGGTTCCATCTCGCGCAGACCTCGCCGAAGATGTAGAACTTGTCATAGCTCGCGAAAGCGGGGAAGTAGGCATGGTTGAGCGTCCAGCGGTTGATATGCTTCTCGGTGTCAAGACGGAAGCCGTCAACACCCATATCGACATATTCCTTATACGCGTTGGTGATATACTCCGCGACAGCGGGGTTCTCGGTGTTGGTATCGCGGCAGTCGCCCTCGATCGAGCCTGTCTGCTCTGTTACCTGACCGTAGGTAGCGATCTCGGCGTCATGATAATAATGATTGCTGTTGTGGCCGCTTGTGTGGATGCCCTGCATGATATTCAGACGAGCCTGGAACTGAGCGCTTCCGCCGAGATTATCATAGTTGGGGTATGCCTGATCCAGCTCGCTGCCGGGGATGACCTTCATGCTGCTCGGCGAGGCGAGATCCTGGATGGTGTTGTATTCCTTTGTGAACATCGGGCAGAGGTATGCCTCGCCGAAGTTTCCGGTGTGGTTCCAAACAACGTCCTGAATGAGCTTGATGCCCTTTTCGTGACAGGCGTCGATAAGATCCTGGAAGGTCGCGTCGTCGCTCTCATAGCGCACGTCGATGGTAGAGAAATCCATTGCGTGATAGCCGTGGTAGTCGTAGCCGCCTCCGTTGGTAACTACGGGAGCTACCCAGATCGCGGAGAAGCCCAGAGCCTTGATGTAGTCGAGCTTTTCGATCAGACCCTTGAAGTCGCCGCGCCACGCGGGGTCGGAGTCGGGGTTGTTGGCGTTCTGATCCTCCCAGCAGTGAACGTTGTTTCCGCTGTCGCCGTCATAGAAGCGGGTGATAATCAGGAAGTAGATGGAATCCTCTCTGAGGTCCGATCTGTCCCAATCGGGGATCTGCTCGGGATCGTGGTTGTATCAGCGGCTTCCCTTGTACCACCATTCGCCCGAATTGCGGGTGAGCTCGGCGGACTGGACGCCGTTGACAACGAAGAGCATATTGATCTTGGTAACATCGCTGAAGGTGTACTTGAAATAGTGATTGCCCTCCGAGGTCATCGCGGGACCGGGATAGGATGTTTCCTTGTTCGTGGGCAGGCTGTTCCAATAGTAGATCGTGGGGGTTCCGTTCTCGCAGTAGTAGTGGACGATGATGCCTGCGGCACCGGTCTCCGCGTCAGCGTCAACGGGCGCGGCGGTAACGGCAAGAACGCCGACGGTGCAAAGCACGCATACGCTGAGGACTAGAGCAAGAATCTTTTTGAATTTTGCCATAATAGATACTCCTCCTTATAAAATGAGCATTATACAAAAAAATATATAGTTGAGCTAAATCAGCATAATTCTTTATTAGAAATATATACTTTTTAGCCCTGACAAATTTTCAGGCTCATTTTTGGGCAATTTGCCGAAAAGCAAAGCAAGGACGGCGCGCTGCGGTTTTTTTCACAAAAAATTCCGGCAGGCGTTCTCTCCAGACAACTTTAATACTATTTTCTGATAACACGCCGAAAGCTTCGGGCGACGCCGCGCAGCTTCCTATAAAAAAACAGGCAAAGCCGATCGCCTTGCCTGAATAATATTTTCGCCCTGCCGGACGGAAAAGCCCTTCGGCTGCCCGATCAAGGACTGCCGCCCGGATCAAATCATTTTAAAGCACGTATTTTTCGATAAATCTCGCGACGCCGTCGTCGTCGTTGCTCTCGCAGACAAAATTTGATATCCTCTTGACCTCGGGATCGGCGTTGTCCATCGCGACGCCCATGCCGGCGTAGCCTATCATGGTGAGGTCGTTGAAGCTGTCTCCGAAGGCGAGAAGCTCCTCGCGGCTGACCCCGATATTCTCGAGCAGACCCGGGAGCATTGAGCCCTTGGACACCCCGAAGGGCATAAGCTCGAGATAATACGGAGCGCTCTTATAGATCTCCAGCAAGCCGTCGTAACGCCGTTTCAGCATTTCCTGACAGCGGTTTAGCTCGTCGGGCTCTCCGGCGAGCAGGAGCTTGTGTATATCGAACTTGATCCCCGAAACAAAATCATCCAGCACGATCATGTCGGTTTTGAGCACCTCGCGTTCAATAAAGGTATAATCGTTGACCTTGTTGTCGGCGTATATTTTTTGGCTGTCAAAGGTCATGACGGTAACGTTAGTTCCCTTGAGGACGCTGATGATATCCCCGAGGAATTCCTTCGGAAACAGCTTGCCCGCGACCGTTTTTCCCGTGCGGCAGTCGATGATTATTCCTCCGTTGAAGGACATGATGAAACCGCCGTAGCGCTCGAGCATCAGATCGCCCGCTATGGGAAGCACTCCGATCGGATGTCTTCCGGAGGCTATAACCACGCGTTTTCCCTGAGCCTGAGCTTCGAGGAGGGCGTAACGGTTTCTGGGGCTTATTTCCTTTTTTGAGTTGAGCAGGGTACCGTCCAAATCCACCGCGATCAGCTTGTAATCCATATAATCACCGTTCCGTCAGTTCTGCTTTCTGACTATTTTGTACTCGTCATAGAGCTGAAAATAGTGACAGCTCTCCATCCTACGGGTAAGAAACTTTTCCATCTCGTCCTCGTCAAGATCGACGCCGCAGTAATCTCCCAATTCCTCGTCGACCGTATAGTGGACGCACATCTCACAGTTATCCGCCATCGCGCACCTCAATCATACTTATTATATTGATACGGGGTATAGTTTTCGAGCTGATCGAAAACCTCCTCCTCGGTTTCGGCGACGGTATAGAGCATGTGGACGTCGTCGCTGAGAAAACGCTCCGAGATACCGCTGTTCATCAGATCTATCATCGGATCGTAGTAGCCCGCGACATTGTAAATAATGATCGGCTTGTTGTGCTGTCCGAGCTGCTTGAGAGTAAGCACCTCAAAGAACTCCTCGAAGGTGCCGATACCGCCGGCGCAGATCACAAAGGCGTCGGCGCGATCCTCCATAACTCCCTTGCGCTCGCGCATCGTTTCGGTAAAGATCTCCTCGTAGTTTTCGATCTCCGCCTTATCCACAAGCACGTCTAATTCTATGAAAAAGCTCGGGGAAACGCCGATCAGCGCGCCGCGCTCCGAAGCGGCTCCGCGCGCTACCGCGCCCATAACTCCGTATTTTCCTCCTCCGAATACAACGCCCATGCCTCTGCGGGCGATCGCCCCGCCGAGGCTTTCCGCGCTGTCAAGATATCGCCTGTCGATTTTTTCACTCGACGAGCCAAATACACAGATATTCCGCATAAATCATCACCTAAAGAATTCGCCTTGAAAGTTTTGCCTAAAAAGTATCGAACAGCTTCGCTATATACTGCTGGATCCTCGTGACGTCATTGACGTTTATGCCGTCGACAGCTATGACGTTTGCAGCAGCGCGGCAGAACGGACCGGGATCAAGCCCCGCGATGTAGCGCTGGACAGCAGTCGCATCGATGATGTTCACCCTTCCGTCGCCGTTCGCGTCGCCCATAAGGTAGGGACCTGTCGCGGGGATCACGATAGCTTCCGGGTCCTCTATCTCAATTATCGCGGTGAGCGTCGGCTCGAAAATTTTTCCGCAGTTCTCGCAGTAATAATGAGCCGAACAGCCGTCCGTCGTCGCTGTGGCGGGAACCTCCGCGACCTCGGTAAAGCTGTGGTTGCAGATCTCATCAAAGCGCGGGAACAGCTCGACGTCCGTATAGCGCGGCGAGCTGAAATCCGCTTTTTGGGTGAGCGCGCGGTCGGTGTACCAGCCCTTAAAGGTGAAGCCTTCCCTGTACATATCATCGGGCTCGGGGATCGGCTGACCCTTTTCAACATATCCTCCGCCTACCGCGAATTCGGAATCCGGGCTGAAATAAATAAATACAGTGAACAGCTCATCCTCGTTCCTGATCTTCGGGAAAAGTGAAAAGTATTTTCTTGTGACCGGCTCGGCAAAATCAGCCTTCTCGGTCAGCTCGCGGTTATAATACCAGTCCAGAAGGATCTCGTCGTCGCTCATCTCGGGATCGCTCGGCAAGAACATACTTCCGCCCATTTTTACGCAGCCGCCGCAGACAGGCTCCTCCGCGTCGGGCGAGGTGAAAATATTGTAGTAGGCGACCTCGTCCTCCGAATCCGCGAAGCAGGCGTAGAGATCCATATCGCGGTATATGGTCGACGTCGGATCGTAGGGCACGTTCAGACCCTTGTTGAGATACCAGCCCGCAAACACCTTGCCTTCCCTGGCGGGCTCGGACGGCTGACCGAACACCTCGTCCTTGACCGCCGCTGCCGATATGACCGGATATTCGTCATCCGGCGACAGATAGAGGCTGATATAGGCGAGCTCATCCTCTGTGACCCAGCGGACATAAACCGTCGTGTCGGCTTCGAGCGGCTCAGTAAAATCAAAATACTGCTTAAAGCCCGGATCGGCGTAATAATTGTAAAGAGTATAGCCCTCGCGCTCAAAACCGGGAGCTTCGGGCGGGCACTCTCCTCTGTCAACGGCGACCGCGCTCTTCAGACCGTCATACATGAGGTCGTAGGTGAGCGTCACCTTATCCGCCGCCGAGGCGGGCAGAACGGTGGCAGCCGCGAGAATAACAAGGATCAATAAAGCGGAAATCACACGTTTCATAAGACCTTGCCGAGCAGCACGACCTCGTCAACGATTATCGGCTCAAAGGCGTCGTTTTCGGGCTGGAGTCGAAAATGACCGTTTTCCTTATAAAAGCGCTTTACCGTAGCGGAATCGTCTACCAGCGCGACCACGATCTCGCCGTTCTCCGCGACAGGCACGCGGTTGACCACAACAATGTCGCCGTCGAGGATGCCCGCGTTTATCATGCTCTCGCCCTGGACCCTAAGCGCGAAAAGCTCCCTTCCCCGCCTGAGCGATTCGGGCACGGGAACGTAGGCTTCGACTTCCTGGATGGCGGTGATCGGAATGCCGGCGGCGACCCTGCCGAGCACCGGCACGCTGAAGCTCTTTTCCTCGCCCGTGATGCGGATGCAGCGGTTCACGCCGTGCTCGCGCTCTATCAGACCCTTTTCCTCGAGCGACTTGAGGTGATGGTGCACGGTAGAGGTCGAGCTCAGTCCAGTATTGTCGCAGATCTCACGCACCGAAGGCACTCTGCCGTAACGGGAGCACTCCTTTAGATATTCCAGTATTTTCTGCTGGCTCTTGCTCAATTCTTTTCTCATAAGCCCACGCCTTTCCGCCTGTTTTTTCTATGAATATATTTTCATGATCATTATACCACAGCTAATCGAAAAAATCAAACAAATGTTTTTGGATTTCGCGGATTTTTTTCATGTTGCGCGGCAGGACGAGCGCGCCGCGATGACATTATGCCTCATTCCCCGGCGCCCTTGCCCTTGTTGGGGTTTTTGACCGTCCTTCCGTTGATGAAAATGTAGTCGCTGTCGCTTTCCGCGGCGAGCTCCGCGAGCCTTTCGCCGCCATCTTCCTCTGGGGGAGCAGGCTCCCGCTCGGGCTTTTCCCAGACCAACGGCGAGAGGAACAGCACGTCGATCAGAGTCACGGCTGTCGGAAGGATCAAAAATGCCGCCGCCGCGATCAGCCGCCGCAGAACTCCTCCGGAAAACCAGAAGCCCGCCGCTGCCGCCGCGCAGAGAAGCTCGGCAGAAAGCGCCGCGAGAAGGACGCGCGGGAAATTTGAGAACACCGCGCGAAAGGATCTCGCGATCACGTCGCGGAACCTGTTCTCGTCCATGGCGAAGAGAGGCGTGAGCATCAGCGCCATGAGCAGAAGCTGGGCGAAAAGCGAGTAAGCCGCGAGCGCGATGATGAACAGAGGGTTGTCTCCAACGAGCACGCTGTAATAGAAAACAGCGAAGAAGCTGCAGGCTGTGACCAGATAAGCGGCGATGCCCAGAAGCGAGAACAGCTTCCACTTTTTCGCCACCGAGGCGAAAAACAGCCTGACGACCGAGAGCGAGCCGTCGTCCTCCGGGCTTTGCTTCACGACTCCGACAAACCCCGCGTACAGCGGAGCGGCAAAAATTATCCCCAGCGCGCGGACAAAAATATTATTGTAGCCCGAGAGTCTGCCGGCAAGCGCCGCCGCGCCGGTCAAGAGCGCGAAGCTAAGCGAGAACAAAAGCCCTGCGGCTATGATTTTTCCGAAACGAGTTCCACGACGTTCCATGCGTTACCGTCCTTATAATAAGATACTAATAAGATACGCCTATATTTTACCATAAAAACCGCCGCGCTTCAATAACAATTGGAATATTTAAAATTTCAAGCGAAAAAGGTCGAAAAAACATAAACAAATTATGTCAAATCTGCAACCAAAAAACGCTAATTTTTCACTTGCAATTGCGATAATTTTGTGATATATTATAACGTAAGAGGGAAGAATCCATTCCCCGAGCGAAATGTCCCGCTGATGCGGAAACGGCGCGGCGCGCCCGTCCGCGTAATTGGACAAATATTTTTTAGAAAAGGTGATTAACGTGAAAAAGGAAACTCTCAAGAGAGTAACCGCCGTTACTCTCGCTGCCATGATGGCAGGCGCAGCTCTTGTAGGCTGCGGCGGCAACTCCACCGACACATCAAAGACTGACGACGCTTCAAAAACGGATACCTCCGCTGTTGACGGCTCCAAGGGCTCCGTTTACTGGCTCAACTTCAAGCCCGAGCTCGACGATACCCTCCAGCAGCTCGCTAAGGATTACAAGGCTGCCAAGGGCGTAGAGGTTAAGGTCGTTACCGCCGCTTCCGGTACCTACAGCGATCAGCTCACCTCCGAAATGGCTAAGTCCACTCCGCCGACTCTGTTCGTGATCGGCAACCAGCAGGGCGTTAAGGACTGGGGCGAGAGCGCTCTTGACCTTACCGACACCGCTATCGCAAAAGAACTCAACACAGACGCTTACAACCTCAAGGACGAAAACGGCAAGCTCGTTTCCATCGGCTACTGCTATGAGTGCTACGGCATCGTTGTTAATCCCGACAACGTTGAGAAGGCAGGCCACAAGATGGACGAGATCAAGGACTTTGCTTCCCTGAAGGCCGTTGCCGAAGACATCCACAAGAACGCCGACACCCTCGGCTTCGACGCTTTCTCCGCTACCGATATGGACGACAGCTCCTCATGGCGTGTAACAGGTCACGTTGCTAACCTCGAGTACTTCTACGAGGAGAAGGAAGCAGGCAAGACCTGGACAGAGTGCCCCGCTACCATCACCGGTAAGTACATGGAGAACTACAAGAACCTCTTTGATCTGGCTATCAACAACAGCGTAACAGACGCCAAAGAGCTTGCTACCGGCGGACATGATCCCATGAATCAGTTCATCGAAGGCAAGAGCACCTTCTTCTTCACCGGCTCATGGGACTATGCTGCAATCTCCGAGAAGGTTCCCAACGCTGTAATGATCCCCTACTACTGCGGTGTTGACGGCGAAGACAAGGCCGGTCTCAACTGCGGTACAGAAAACTGCTGGGCAGTTAACGCCGACGTTTCCGCTGAGGATCAGCAGGCTACCATCGACTTCATGGTATGGCTCGTAACCGATCCCGACGCTTCCGCCAAGATGGTTGAGCAGCTCGGCATCATGCCTTACAAGAGCGCTGTAGAGTCCTCCAACGGCTTCCTCAAGAACTCCGCCGAGTACACCGAGAAGGGCTGCTATGTAATGGATTGGGCTACTAACTATCAGCCTAACGTAGACGAGTACAGAAAGGCTCTCGTATCCGCTCTGAACTCCTACTGCCAGGATCAGTCCGACGCTAACTGGGACGCTGTTAAGACCGCTTTCGTAGACGGTTGGGCTACTCAGTACGCCGCTACTCAGGAATAATTTCCAAGTAAAATCGAATAAAACCTGAACAGCTCGAGAGGCGGGTAGCATTCTGCCCGCCTCTGTTTCTCTTTTCATCCTTAATCGGGAGGACGACAAATTGAAAAAAGGTATTTTTAAAAACCCCCTCCGCAGATGGGGCTGGCTGTTTTTGGGACCTATGGCCATAGCATTTATCATCGGCTTCGTATGGCCCTTCTTCCAGGGAATCTTCCTCTCCTTCTGCAAATTCAAGATCGTCACAAAGGCTACCTTCGTCGGCTTTGACAACTACGTCAAGGCTATCAAGGACGCCAGCTTCATGCACTCGTTCTGGTACACCGCGCTCTTCGCGGTCGTCAGCCTTGTGCTCATCAACGTGCTCGCCTTCACGGTCGCCTATCTGCTCACGCAGGGCATCAAGGGCAGCAACCTTTTCCGCACGGTATTCTTCATGCCTAACCTCATCGGCGGTATCGTTCTCGGCTATATCTGGTCGATGATCTTCGACGGCGTGCTTTCGATGTTCGACACCTCGATCCTGCTCGAGAGCAAATACGGCTTCTGGGGACTGATCATCCTCATGTGCTGGCAGCAGATAGGTTACATGATGATCATTTACATAGCAGGCCTGCAGGCTGTCCCGGAGGATATGCTTGAGGCGGCTAAGATCGACGGCGCGACAAAGACCCAGACGCTTTTCAGGGTCGTGATACCAAACGTAATGCCGTCGATAACGATATGCACCTTCCTGAGTCTTACAAACGGCTTCAAGCTGTTTGACCAGAACCTCGCGCTCACAGGCGGTCTGCCCTTTGAGATCCAGCCCGACGGTTCCTCCATCAAGACAACGGAAATGCTCGCGCTCAACATCTACAACACCTTCTCAGGCTCCTCCATCTCCGCTCACGGCACCGCTCAGGCTAAGGCTGTTCTGTTCTTCATCCTCGTAGCCGCGATCGGTCTGGTACAGCTTGGCATCACACGCAAGAGGGAGGTACAGCAGTAATGACTAAAAGAGCAAAATCTCTGGCTGCGGAGCGCAGAAGAAAAACCACCCTTTCGGTGGTGCTGGCGGTAATTTGCGTGATCTACGTGCTTCCCGTCGTTTCGGTGCTCATAAACTCCTTTAAGAAAAACACCTATGTCAAGACCGACACCTTCGCTCTGCCGACAGGCGATATGTGGGCCGGCTTTGACAATTTCAAAACGGGCATGACCTTCGGAAACTATCCCTTCCTCAAGAGCGTGCTTTACAGCGTGATCATCACCATCCTCTCCACCTTCCTTATCCTTCTGTTCACCTCGATGGCGGCGTGGTACATCGCCAGAGTGAACTCCTTCGTATGCAAGATCTTCTATTATCTCTGCGTATTCTCGATGGTGGTTCCCTTCCAGATGGTAATGTTCACCCTCTCAAAAACCGCCGACACCCTCAAGCTCAATACCCCGTGGACGATACCAATCGTCTATCTGGGCTTCGGAGCGGGACTCGCGATATTTATGTTCGTGGGCTTTGTCAAATCGATCCCCGTTGAGATCGAGGAAGCCGCCTCTATCGACGGCTGCGGCCCGCTCAGAACCTACTTCATGGTAGTTCTCCCCATGCTCAAGCCCACCATGATCTCAGTCGGCATTCTTGAGATCATGTGGATCTGGAACGACTACCTTCTCCCCTCGCTCGTACTTGACATCAACAAGTACCGCACCATCCCCATCCACATCCAGTACCTCAAGGGCAGCTACGGCACGGTAGACCTCGGCGCGACGATGGCTTTGATCCTCATGTCCATCATCCCCGTTATCGTATTCTACCTCATCTGCCAGAAGTACATCATCAAGGGTGTTGCCGCCGGCGCGGTAAAGGGATAAACCTGTTAAACTTTACTAAGGAGCTGACTTTCTGTCGGCTCCTTTTTCTTTGCCCGGCATACTCGGAAAGATCGTAATCGAAAACCGGTATGATTCCAAAACTACAGGAAAAATAAAAAATTTAAAAAATTCCGTTTTTTGTAATACTGTTGTTATACTGCGTTTGTTATCATATAGCCACAGTCAAGGGAACGACAGCTCCCGACGACGATACCAAATGATAAAGGGAGTTTTCAACATGAAAAGAAATAAAATAAACACAAAAGTAATCGCGACGATCATGGCGGCGTTCTGCGCTGTCTCGGCGGCAACAGCCATTTCCACCGCAAGCGTTTCAGCCGCTCAGACGAGCGAAGCCGTATCCGCTCCCGCGGCAAAAAGCTGCTCGATCAGCTTCAGCGGCAAGACCTCCTACGGCTACGATTGGGACTACAGGGCGGACAGCAGCGCGGCAAAAATAAAGTGCACCTACGATTTCAGCACCGGAAAATACACCTTCAGAGCGACAGGCTCTTACGAGGGAGTTACCAACGCGGTCATAAAATACGCGACTATCGACGGCAAGTGGCACAACGTCCCCATCCGCTACACCGTCGACAGAGGACTCAACGTAACCGGCAGACAGACCGGCAGAGAATACGTTACCGACACCAGATACGAGTGAAAAATATCCCACTAAACCAAGTGATAATTACCCCAAATATCCATGATAAAGACAGCAAGCGCCCGATTCGCCAAAGGATCGGGCGCCTGCTGTTTGTCCGGAACGGACAGCCTCCCGCTCAATTGCTTCTAAAAACGATTTTATGCTGTCTGCGCTTCCTGAGGCTCTGCTCAAGACGAACAGATCGTTTTTCAGTTTTTCGGATAGATAATTATTGCGCGTTCTGTCACTTTATGATATAATTATGGCGATAATATGCAAGATCTGAGGATGTGATATTATGAAAGGAGCGCTCAAAAAAGTAATTGCCTTAATTCCGATTTTGATTTTGGCGGTCGGAATGACAGCGACGTCACTATTCGGCGCAAACGCAACACAGAACGCCGAAGCGTATGCAGAAGTATTATGCGGCGTCACAGGAGACTGTACGTGGGAGCTTGATAACGAAGGCACTCTTTTGATCTGCGGCAACGGAAAAACAGGTGATTATCCCGAGGGCGAAGGGAATGGACAATGGAAAACAGCCGGCATAAAAAAAGTGATCCTGAAGGAGGGGGTCACCGGTATCGGAAGCAATGCTTTTTTGGATCTGTCGGAGCTTTCAAGCGTTACTGTTCCGAACAGTATGATATCTATCGGCGCCTGCGCGTTTAAAAACACAAATCTTTCAAATATAGTCCTTCTCGAAAATGTTACGGAAATTGAAACAGATGCATTTGAAAACCGATCGGAAAAGTTTATGATTTACGGGCGCAAAAGCTCATTCGCTCAAGACTACGCTCAGACCAACGATATCCCGTTCAAGGTGTTTGTCTGCTTCTGTCCGCATTGCGACAGCGTTCTTTCCGAAGATGATATCATAACCGATAACGGTCGCCCCGCGGCATGCACTCTGGACGGTCTGACCGACGGTTCGCGCTGCTCCGTCTGCGGTGAGATCATCGTCCCTCAGGAAACTATCCCCGCTACCGGGCATTCCGCCACTTTGGACGAGGGATTTCCCGCGACCTGCACTCATGAAGGCTTGACCGACGGTTCGCGCTGCTCCGTCTGCGGTGAGATCATTGTCCCTCAGGAAACTATCCCCGCTACCGGGCATTCCGCCACTTTGGACGAGGGATTTCCCGCGACCTGCACTCATGATGGCTTGACCGACGGCTCTCACTGCTCCGTCTGCGGTGAGATCATTGTCCCTCAGGAAACTATCCCCGCTACCGGGCATTCCGCCACTTTGGACGAGGGATTTCCCGCGTCCTGCACTCGGGATGGCTTGACCGACGGCTCTCACTGCTCCGTCTGCGGCGAGATCATCGTACCTCAGGAAACTATCCCCGCTACCGGGCATACCGTCATTGAGGACGAGGGGTTTCCCGCGACCTGTACTCTGGACGGTCTGACCGACGGCTCTCACTGCTCCGTCTGCGGTGAGATCATTATCCCTCAGGAAACTATCCCCGCCACAGGTCATACCGTCATTGAGGATGAAGGATTTCCCGCGACTTGCACTCATGACGGCTTGACCGACGGTTCGCACTGCTCCGTCTGCGGCGAAATACTGGCAGAGCAAGTTGTTATCCCTGCCGCCGGACACCGACCTGTTATTGACAAGGCTGTTACCCCGACCTGTATGCATGACGGGCGTTCATCCGGTTCGCACTGCATGGTCTGCGGCTTCGTTTTTGTGCCTCAAAAACAGATTCCAAAGCTCGACCACACGCTCGTCGTCGACCGGCCCTCAAAGGACCCGACCTGCACCGAAACAGGATTCACAAGAGCATGCCACTGCATTATCTGCGGAGAGATGTTTTCCTCGCGGGAGATTCCCGCTCTGGGACACATTTACGAGATGGTTGACGAAACTCCGGCAAATCGAATACACGCCGGACTGACAGAGGGTGTGCGCTGTTCGCGCTGCAGCGAGTGGCTGATAGAACAGGAGATCATCCCAATGATCGACGACGAGCTTGACTGCGGAGATCTGAACGACGACGGAGCGGTCAACATAAATGACGTAACCCTGGTTCAGCAAATGCTGACAAAGAAAATAGAATTCATCCATAAGCAGCTTGTTGCCGCCGATGCAAATCTTGACGGCATTGTCGATATCCGCGACGCGACGATCATCCAGAAGCATATCGCCAAATATCTTGACCTCTGCATGAACAAAGACGCTTATATCGGCGTAATATCAAATGAAACCGAAATCACTCCGGACTTCAACGTACCGTATCTCTACAGCAGCGAAACAGAGCTTTCGATCTATCCTCAGTCGCTGTTCAACAAGCGCTTTATTGATGCCGGCGATCCGGACGCAGCCTTCTCGAAGCAAAACGGTCACGAGGGCTTTTCCGTCGCGAACGTCGATGATCTGCCGCAAAAAACAGAGGTTGAGATCGCGGACGGCGCAAAGGTTTTATTTATCGGAGACAGCTACACCGCTCACAATGTTTATCCCAAATACGTTTATGATACGATAACCTCCCTCGGAAAAGAGCTGACCCTGCTCGGCACTTGGGGCACCGGGGTTTACCGCAACGAAGGACGCAGCGGATGGAGAAACTACACCTTTGCAAAATGCGCAAACCAGCGGGACGACCCGGCTCTGGCTGACGGCTTGAGTATCCCGAATCCGTTCTACAACCCCGAAAAGGGAGAATTTGATTTTGGCTGGTACGTCGAAAAAAAGCTGAATAACGTTTCCCCCGACATTGTATTTGTGAATTTGGGTACAAATGATATGTCAAGAGGCGACTTTGATTCCGAAGAAGAGATTTTGGAATATGTAAGCATAATCGTAAGCTCAATAAAAGCGTTCAATCCCGATATCAAGGTCGTGTACTGGCTTCCGGCGCAGCTTCCTATCGGAACAAATTCGGGATATGACCGCTGGCAAGGCGTTACAAAATACTCCAGAATACTTATAAAAAACCAATCCGCGCTGCAAATTGATGAATTGTGCCCGGTCAGATATTCTTTTGACTGTTACCACGACGGCAGGTTCCTCTCAAAAGACGTCGAAGGCAAAACAATAATATATCTTAACGATAAAACCCACCCGTCGGACAGCGGGTATGAGCATATCGGACAGATGATAATCCCCTATATCCACGCTTAATCGGCGGCTGTTTCTCACCGTCTGCCTATTGCTCGCCTCACAAACGCAACGCGCTTTATCAGAATAAAAGGATGTGATGAAAATGCTCCGGGGAGCGATTTTTGACATGGACGGGCTGATGTTCGACACCGAAAAGCTGGTTTATGAAAACTGGCTCGAAATGATGACGCGGCGCGGCTTTGAATATAACCTCGATATCTACAAAAAGACCGTAGGCAAGCGCAAGGAGGAGGTAGAGCTCTATTACAAGAGCGTCTACGGAGCGGATTTCCCCTATTGGGAGCTTGCCGATATGTGCAGGAATAATTATATCGAGCGGGTGAAGCGAGAGGGTCTGCCCGTCAAAAAGGGCTTGTACGAGCTGCTCGGTTTTCTCAGGGCCAACGGCGTAAAGCTCGCCGTCGCGACCTCGACCTCAAGGCAGACCACGGAGCTCAACCTTGAGCTCACCGACACCGCGAAATACTTTGACGTTCTTGTGTGCGGAAACGAGGTCAGAAACGGCAAGCCCGACCCCGAGGTTTTCCTCACCGCCTCCGAAAAGCTCTGCGAGGCGCCCGAGAGCTGTCTGGCGCTTGAGGACAGCATAAACGGGATCAGGGCAGCGCGCTCGGCGGGAAATATCACCGTCATGGTGCCGGATATGCTCCAACCGACCCCGGAGCTCCTTCCGATGATCGACTTTCTGTGCAGGGATCTCTCGGAGGTCATCCCGCGCCTTGACCCTCTATTGACAAAGGAATAATTGTATGATAATATTATGACAAACTGATAAAAGGAGTTGTTTTTATGGCTTATAATCCGTTCGCCGGCGCGGGCTCGGCTTTTTTGGTGATCTACTATCTGACCTGTTATTCCATAGCTATCGCCGCTGCCGTACTCAGCCTTCTGGCTTCATGGAAGATGTTTATCAAAATGGGTGAGCCCGGCTGGAAGGGCATTATCCCCTTTTATAATGTCTATGTAATGTTCCAAAAGGTTTGGACGGTAAAGAACTTCTGGAAGTATATCATTTCGGTGTGCGTCTTTATTCTTCCGTACATCATCGGTTTGCTTCTGACCATTATGGGCGGCGTATTTATGGCTCAGGGAGACAATTTGCTCACTCCCGGAGTCGTAATGCTCATCATAGGAATAGTTTTCCTGCTCGTCGCGCTCGCCGCGGCCATCTACGCATTGGTCGTATATTTCGGACTCTGCAAGCGCCTCGCGCTCTCCTTCGGCAAGCCCGCCGGCTTCGCTTGGGGACTGCTCTTCCTCTCCACCATTTTCCTGATGATCATCGGCTTTGACAAATCCGCTTTCGTCGGAAAACAGATCCCCGACTGACGACCTTACAAAACAAAATCGGCACAATTCCCGCCCGGGGAATTGTGCCTTTTTTCGCGGAAGCCTCCGCTTATACTATCTTCTGATAAAACGCGAACGCCGGCGGAGGAGTGACCGCCGGCGCTTGCCTAATAGAGAGATTATTTAAAAAAGAAAGGAACAATTATTTAAAAAGATAGAAATATTTTGCTGAATTATGATATTTCGCGACACTCTTCATGTCATTAATATCGTATTATAAAATATACCTTCAAACTTTTTTGAGCGCTTTATATTCTCGCCGCGACCCTCGCGGACATGGTGTAGACGTTATGATCCTTGTCGACCATGCTTATCGAAACGCTCGGAGCAAGCTCGTTGAATCTGACGAGGAAGCTCCTGTCGCCGCCGTCGTGCATACCCGTTACTATGTGAGAGATGTTGTTTTCGCCGACAAACTGTGCTGTTATTCTTGCCGCGTCGTTGTGGAACATGAGGGTAAGGTCAGCGGAAAACGCCTTGGCGACCGAATCGAGATACTGGATCTCGTCGGCAAATCTGCCGTAATCTCCGGCAGGGTCTATCACGCTGATGACTCTAAGCTCGCAGTCGTTTTCGAGCGCCGTTTCGGCAGCCGCCTCGATTATTCTGTCGCAGTCAAACTGCCCTGTAACGCAGGCGAGCACAGACGGTTTTTGACCTTGCATTCTTGCACCTCCTTCCCTTGCTGTGACTATATAATAAACCGTCAATCTGTTTTTTGTGTAGCGGAAATGTGAATTTGCTGTGAATTATGGGCTGTTTTAAAAAACAATAATAAAAAATAGTATGTGAGGATTCGTTAGTATTTAGGAGCATTTTTGAGTATTTTAAAGCTCCTTCGGCGCTAAATTAAAAATTTCGGAAAAAGTGTTGACAAGCTCGAAAAACTGTATTATAATCGTAGGGCATTAAACAAACAGGAGGATTCAAAATGTCAACTTATCAGGCGAAAAAAAGCGAAGTTGAGCGCAGCTGGTACGTAATCGACGCGGCAGGCAAGCCCCTCGGCAGAGTAGCCGTTCAGGCTGCCGTGCTCCTCAGAGGAAAGCACAAGCCCACCTTTACTCCCAACGTAGACTGCGGCGATCATGTGATCATCATCAACTGCAAGGACGCGGTTCTCACAGGAAACAAGCTCACTCAGAAGAAGTGGCAGCGTCACACAGGCTATATCGGCCATCTCAAGGAAACCCGTTACGACACTCTTATGGCTACCAAGCCCACAAAGGCTATGGAGCTCGCGGTAAAGGGTATGCTTCCTAAGAATACACTCGGCAGAAACGCTCTTCTCAGACTCAGACTCTTCGAGGGCGCCGAACACAACCATCAGGCTCAGAAGCCTGTTGCTTATGAAGGTTAAGAAGGAGGCACAACAGAATGTACGATAAGACACCTTATTTCTACGGTACAGGCAGAAGAAAAAGCTCTGTTGCCCGCGTAAGACTTTATCAGGGCACAGGTAAGATCACGATCAACGACCGCGACATCGACGATTATTTCGGTCTTGAGACCCTCAAGCTCATCGTCCGTCAGCCTCTCGCTCTCACCGAGACCGACGAGAAGTTCGACGTAGTTTGCCGCGTTGCGGGCGGCGGCGTAACAGGTCAGGCGGGCGCGATCCGTCACGGCATCGCCAGAGCCCTGCTCCAGTACGACACCGAAAACCTCAGAGGAAAGCTCAAGAAGGCAGGCTTCCTCACCCGTGACCCGAGAATGAAAGAGCGTAAGAAATACGGTCTCAAAGGAGCCCGCAGAGCGCCTCAGTTCTCCAAGAGATAATCAGATAATTTTGCAATTTAAAAACCTCTCGATTTTTCGAGGGGTTTGTTTTTTGTTGATATATTCTCGGCTTTGTGGTAAAATGTTTTCAACGGAAATGATGCTGGTGCCTATGAACTACTGGTATCAAGCCGCGAGAAAATCGTGCGAGGGACTGATGGAGCAGTTACCGTCGCGGAGTCGATTCAAAGGAGGAAAAAGCAGATGGATATTTGGCGGAAATTATATGAAGCCGCGAAAAAGGAATACCACCCGGAGGATTTATCGCCCTTCATCACGGCGCACCATGTTGTCTGCGCTATTGAATCGGAAAACGGACAGATTTTCACAGGCTTTTGCATAGAGGGCTGCGGCGGAGTGATGAACCTCTGCGCCGAACGCGTCGCGGCATTAAGGATGTACGCCGACAGCGGTCAGACCGTTGTAAAAAGACTGATAGCGTTCAGAGATACGCCGCCGAGCGAGGAGTCGGGCGGTATGCCCTGCGGCGCCTGCCGCGAGTTCTTTTTGCAGCTCGATCAGCGAAACAGGGATATGGAGATAATGGCGGACTATGAAGCCCGAAGAACAGTTACTTTGAACGAACTGATACCGGATTGGTGGGGATGGGAGCGCTATGAAGCTTGACAGCATAGACAACGGAAGATCGTTTGACTTCGGCAAAACCTCCGGCGCTTACGCGAAATACCGCGATATTTATCCCGAAAGCATGTACGACAAGCTGATACGCTTCGGGATCGGAAAAAGATGTCAGAAGATACTCGACCTCGGAAGCGGCACTGCGGTTCTGCCCGTTAAGCTCAGCCGCACGGGAGCGCGGTTCACCGCGACCGACATTTCGGAAAATCAGGTGCGGCACGGCGAGCGGATCGTCAGGGAAAAAGGGATAGAAGGGATAGATTTCAAGGTCTGCTCCGCCGAGGCTACGGGCTTTGAAAATGACAGCTTTGACGCGGTGACGGCTGTTCAGTGCTTTCAGTATTTTGACGCCGAAAAAGCCGCCTCGGAAATATACCGGATACTGCAGCCGGGCGGACTGTTCTGCAAAATCTTTATGGACTGGCTGCCGTTCGAGGACGAGGTGATCGGCGAAATGGAAGCGCTGGTTCTGAAATACAATCCCGATTGGAGCGGCGGCGGATTCCGCGAATTCAAATATAATTATCCCGACTGGGCTGAGGGCAGGTTCTCCATTGATACCATCCATTCCTACAACGCGGAGCTGAGGTTTTCCAAGGAGGCGTGGTTGGGAAGGATAAAAAGCTGCCGCGGAGTCGGCGCGAGTCTGTCCGAAAGTGAGCAGGAGGCTTTTGCCGCGGAATACCGCGCTCTGCTCGAAAAATACCCCGAGCCGCTGCATTTAAAACACCAAATCCATATTGAAATATATCGTTCGCTCAAGGTCGGAGCAGAAAAATAATAAAAGCTTAAAAATCACCCTGCGTAAGGTATTGCTTGTTACGCTGCGTAATGATGTATAATCAGGGTGAAAGGAGTGAAAAAGGCTATGTCAAAATACACGACGGGAGAAATCGCCGCGCTCTGCGGAGTCACGGTCAGGACGGTGCAGTATTATGACACCCGGGGGATCCTGGTTCCCGCCGAGCTCAGCGAGGGCGGAAGGAGACTTTACTCCGAGGACGACCTCAGAAAAATGAAGGTCATCTGCTTCCTGCGCGGGCTGGGACTTCCGCTTGACGCCATCTCTCAATTGCTCTCCGAGGAGCATCCCGAAAACGTCGTCACTCTGCTGCTCGGGCAGCAGGAAAAGCTCCTTCGGGACGAGATATCGGAGCGCAGAGAAAAGCTCAAAAAGCTCGAGGAGCTTCAATCGGAAATAAAGGGAATGGAAAACTTCTCTGTCGAATCCATCGGAGATATAGCTTATACCATGAACGGAAAGAAAAAACTCAGAAAAATACATCTCATCATGCTGCTCACGGGCATCCCCGTATCGCTCTTGCAATTGGGCTCGATCGCGCTCTGGATACTTACGGGTCAGTGGTGGCTGTTCGCGGTCTGGACGGCGGTCGCCGTAACCTACGGGATCCTGATATCCCGTTGGTATCTCAAGAGCGTAGCCTACCTCTGTCCCAAGTGCCACAAGGTATTTCAGCCCGGAGCAAAAGAGGCGTTTTTTGCCAATCATACGCCGTCGGCGCGCAAGCTCACCTGTCCGTCCTGCGGGCACAAGGGCTTCTGCGTTGAGGTCATAAAGGAGGATGAAGGAAAATGAGCGGAACAGTATCGGCTCTGTCAATGGTTTTTATGGGCATATCCGCTTTGGTCTGCTTTTCGATCCCCGTTGTGCTGTTCATATTTTTCAAGAAAAAGGGCGCTGATATCCTGCCGTTTTTCATCGGCTGCGGAGTATTCTTTGTTTTCGCGCTTGTGCTCGAGAGCTTGATGCATCAGTTGGTTCTGCTCGTACTGCCGATCGGGAAAACCATTCAAAACAACATCTGGCTTTACGCGCTCTACGGCGGCTTGGCGGCTGGCGTTTTTGAGGAGGTCGGCAGACTTGTAGCCTTCAAAACAGTGCTGAAAAGCAAGCTCGGCAAAAACGTGAACGCCCTGATGTACGGCGCGGGTCACGGCGGCTTCGAGGCTGCCTTCGTCGTGGGCGTGACCATGATAACCAATATCGTGCTTTCGGTCATAATAAACGTGGGCGGCGCCGAGGCGCTGATATCTACCGCTCCCGCGGAAAGCGTCTCCCAAATGGAGGTCATGCTCAGTAAGCTCACCGATACGCCTGCCGTCGACTATCTGCTCGGCATAGCCGAGAGATTCTTAGCTGTCGCGATGCACATCTCGCTTTCGGCGCTGCTTTGGCTTTGGGTGAAAAACAAAAAATCTTTTATGGTCATCGCGGTCGTGGCGATCCACGCACTTGCTGACGGAGTGCTGGTCATTTGCGCCTCGTTCCTTCCGATTCTCGCGACTGAAGCTATATTGGCGGCAATTACGGCGGCGATCATCGCGTTCGCCGTATTCACATGGAAGAGGTACGCTAAAGCGGAAGCCGCCGAACAGTCCGAATAGAAAAAGCGCCGGCGCACGCTCTGCGTCGGTGGACGTTTTATCCGCCTTTGCGTCGGTGGACGCTTTATCCGCCTTTGCGCCGGCGCACGCTTTATCCGCCTTCGGAAAACTTCCAAATAAGCAACAGGCTTCTGCAACGGCGGGTCAAAGGTCGTTATGTCCGCTGCCTTATGGCTTTCTTTGTAAAAAGTATTGCCATAACGCGGAACGTTGTAATATCCTTGTAAAAAAAGCTCACGGAGCGGCAAACGCTGTTCCGTGAGCTTTTTATTCATTTAATAAATCCCCTGAACCGTGACCTCGCCGGAGCCGAGCTTTCGGATAGTTCCGTCCGAGAGCATGACCTTTAATCGTCCGCCCTCCGCGATACCTACGGCTATGCCGCTCAGGGTGCGGTTGTCGTGGCGGAAGGTGACGCTTCTGCCGACGGTGACGCACATTTTCTCGTACTCGTCGAGAACGTCGCGTGTCAGCGAGAGATTGGTGCGGGTGAACTCCTTCTCAAGGCTGTTGAGGAAGGAGCCGAGAAGCATATTCTTGTCGAAATGTCTGCCTGTTTCAAGAAGCAGAGAGGTCGCCTTGTAGGAGATCTCCTCCGGGAAAACGCTCTGATCGACATTTACTCCGATACCTATAACGATATACTCCACGGCGTCGTATTCCGCGCTCATTTCCGTGAGGATGCCCACCAGCTTTTTTCTGCCGACGATAACGTCGTTGGGCCATTTTATCATGCAGTCAAGCTCGGTGATCTCGCGCAGAGCCTTGCAGATCGCAAGTCCCGCCAGCGGAGTGACCTCGCCCACCTCGGCGGGCGTCATTTTCGGGCGCAGCAAAACGGAAAACGCGAGATTCTTGTCGGGCGCGCTCTGCCATGTCCTGCCGAGTCTGCCCTTTCCCTTGGTTTGCTCCCGCGTTGTGATAACGGTCCCGTTCGGCGCTCCGTCGTTCCCGAGCTGTTTTAAATAGTCGTTGGTGGAGCCGACGGAATCGAGCACTCTCAGGTCGCTGCCGATTATTTTGGTTCGCAGATACTTGTTGATGGCTGAGGCGTTGAGGTGGTCGGGAAGCTTGCTGAGGCGGTAGCCCTTGTTGGTCACGGAGTCGATCCCATAACCGCGCTCCCGCAGTGATTTTATGCCCTTCCAGACCGCCTGACGCGACACGCCGAGCGCGTCGGCGAGCGCCTGACCCGAGATGTATTTGTCGGTACGGCTTAAAATATCAAGAATGTCGTTCGTATTCATTTGACAGCCTTTCGTGATCACTTATTCTCCGGCGGCGCCGCGTGGTTCGCGGTATCGCCTTATTTCCGTTATAGAGATCCGCGGAGATCGAACCGCAAAGATCGTCTGCTTTTTTGCTTCTTATTTGGTATCCGTATTACTTTTGCTTTTTGATGATCTGAATGATCCTTACGATAACAGGGCTCAAAATCACGTTTACGATCAATTCAACAAGGAAGTTTATGCTCACCATGAAGGAGATCGCGTAAACAAGGATATCGGTTTCGCCCGCCCAAGCCTGAAGAGTGGGGCGGAAGAACGCGAGCAGACCGAGGATGAAGATCCCCGTGTTTACGACGGGAGCCGCCGCCGCCGCGACTACCGTTGCGACTATGGTGTTTTTCTTCTCGAGCAGGCTGTAGAGCAAACCCGCCACGAAGCCCGCCGCGCTGCCCTTGAGCATACAAAGAACGATGCAGAGGAAGGGGTTGGCGTTGAATACCATCTGACCGCCGACGTCGCCGCCGATCGCGCACATGATAATAACGACTACGCTGAATACGGCGCCGAGATAAGCGCCCGCCCACTTGCCGTAAAGAGCCGAGCCGACAACTATCGGCATGAGCGCGAGCGTGACTGCGAAGGGCTTGGTCGGGAAGTAAGTTGTGACTACCTGCAGCACAATGATGAGCGCTGTCAGGATCGCCAGACCCGCCAAACGAAACGTCTTTTCGCTTGTTGTTTGCTTTTTTGTGTTTGTCATAAAAATTACCTCCTGCTGTTTCCCCGCCAACCTTTTACGCGGGTGAAACGCAAAAATATTTACAACGCCCAAGGGCGATTGTATGCCTGCGCGGTTTTTTGAAGGGCGCCTCGACTCTAAACTTTATTATTTGCCGCGATTTCTGAAATAGATGTTTCTGAGTCCCTCCAGAATGATGTTTTCGTCGTAGGTTATCTCGTGGGAGCAGTTTTTTATCGTCGCATTTGCGAGTCCTCCCGTGGCGATGAACCTGCAATCCTCTCTTCCGGATTCCTCGATGAATTTTTCTATCATGCCGTCGAGCATACAGGCTGTGCCGTACATGATGCCCGAGCGGATGCAGTCGACGGTGTTGGTGCAGATAACGCTCTTGGGAGCGCGCAGATCCACCGACGGGAGCAGAGCGCCGCCCTCGGTGAGCGCATCGAGCGAGATCCCGACTCCGGGCGCTATGATGCCGCCGCAGTAGCTCTTGTTATCATCGACGTAGGCGATCACCGTCGCCGTTCCCATAAATATTACGATGAGCGGTCCGCCGTACTTCTCATAAGCGCCGACGCAGCCGCAGACTATATCGCCGCCGAGGGTTTCGGGGCGGTCGATTTTCAGATCCATGCCCGTCTTGAGTCCGGGGCCAATGACAAGGCTCCTCACGCCCGTCACGATCTCGATAGCCTCACGCAGGGGCTGGGTTATCTTGGGGACAACGGAGCTGATTATGGAGGCGTCGATCTCGCGGCTGTCGATCTCGTAGATCTTGAAAAAGGAATAGATCTCGACCGCCAGCTCGTCGCTGGTTTTGCCGGTATCGGTGGAAAACCGCAGCTTGAAACGCAGCGTTTCCCCGTCAAAGATACCGAGTTTTATATTGGTATTGCCTACATCGGCAGTGAGCAGCATAAGCGCGACCTCCAAATATTGACTTATACTGAAATTATACCACAAATCCGCGCACTTTCAAGGAGGATATTGGATAATTCATAAAAATTTTAGGTAAATACTAAATAATCGCAATTTGTTTGTTGAAATTATAGTATTATAGTGTATAATATTTATAGTTGAGTCAGTGCGCCCCCGGGCGTCTGAGGAAAGGAATGGTTAGATAATGGATAGTTTGGAAATCAAGCAGCTCCGTATTCTGGCAGCCAAGGCGCGCATGGGCGCGATTCTCGGAACCTACCACGCTAAGTCTGGTCATCCGGGCGGCTCGCTCTCTGCGGCGGACATCTTCACTTACCTCTATTTCAAGGAGATGAGGGTCGATCCCGAAAATCCCTCCTGGGAGGATCGCGACCGCTTTGTGCTTTCAAAGGGTCACTGCTGCCCCAGTCTTTACGCGGTTCTCGCGCTCAAGGGCTTCTTTGACTGGAACGAGCTGACAGTTCTGCGTCATGTCGGAGCTATGCTCCAGGGTCATCCCGATATGAAAAGCACTCCCGGCATAGATATGAGCACCGGCTCTCTCGGTCAGGGAGTTTCCGCCGCCTGCGGCATGGCTCTCGCGGCAAAGCTTGACAATAAAGACTATCGTACCTATACAGTGCTCGGCGACGGCGAGGTCGAGGAAGGTCAGGTTTGGGAGGCAGCGATGTTCGCCGCTCACCACAAGCTCGACAATCTCACCCTCTTCGTCGATCAGAACGGACTCCAGATCGACGGCGCCGTTGAGGACGTAGCCGGGATCGAGCCGCTCGACAAAAAATTCGAGGCGTTCGGCTTTGAGGTATTGAAGATCGACGGACACGACTTCAATCAGATCGAGGCCGCCGTCAATAAGGCTAAGACAGTCAAGGGCAAGCCCACCGCTATCCTCTGCAAGACCGTCAAGGGCAAGGGCGTTTCCTTCATGGAAAACCAGGTAGGCTGGCACGGCGTTGCTCCGAACAAGGAGCAGTATGAAGCGGCGACCGCCGAGCTTCAGGCTCAGATTGACGAATTGGAGGGCGAGTGCTGATGGCTGAGATTCTTAAAAAAGCGACAAGAGAAAGCTTCGGCGAGGCTCTTTGCGAGCTAGCCGAAACCAATAAGGATATCGTGGTATTCGACGCCGACCTGGCGGCTGCCACCAAAACAAGCATTTTCGGAAAAGCCTTTCCCGAGAGGTTTTTTGACTGCGGTATCGCCGAGGGAAATATGATCGGCGTAGCCGCGGGAATGGCGGCGTCGGGCAAGATCCCCGTCGCGGCTTCCTTCGCGATGTTCGCGACAGGCAGAGCCTTTGAGCAGATCAGGAACTCCGTGGCTTATCCGGAGCTCAACGTCAAGATCGCCGGCTCCCACGCGGGCATTTCCACAGGCGAGGACGGCGCGACCCACCAGTGCATCGAGGATATCGGCATCATGCGCGCCATCCCCAACATGGTCGTGCTCAATCCCGCCGATCACTGGGAGATGAAGGCGGCTACAAAGGCGGCGATCGAGTACAACGGTCCCGTATATATCCGCCTCGGCAGACTTGCTATCGACAGCTTCAACGATCCCGAGACCTACAGCTTTGAGCTGGGCAAGGGCATCACCCTCCACGAGGGCGGCGACGTCACCGTTATCGCGACCGGTCTTTGCGTGCTCGAGGCGCTCAAGGCGGTAAAGGAGCTCGAGGCGGAGGGCATCAGCGCTCGCCTCATCAACATCCACACAATCAAGCCCATCGACCGCGAGATCGTCATCAAGGCGGCTAAGGAGACCGGCAGGATCATCACCGTTGAGGAGCACAACGTAGTCGGCGGACTCGCGGACGCTGTTTGCGAGGTAGTGACCGAGGAATGTCCCGTAAAGGTCACAAGGGTCGGCGTTCAGGACAGATTCGGCTTCAGCGGTCCCGCGCTTGAGCTGCTCGACAAGTTCGGACTTACGCAGCCTCATATCGCGAAGGTCATCCGCGAGGTCGTTTCCGAGGGCAAATAATAGTTTTTCAAGAGCGGAGCCGCCGGCGGCTCTGCTCTTTTTGCGGTTTATGAAGAAATTATTTAAAAACAAGGTATTTGCCGTCTTTGCTGCTGTCGGCTGCACCCTGCTCTGGGGGACGGCGTTCCCCTTCATAAAATCAGGCTACGCGGCGTTTTCTATCGCGGAGGGGGATATCGGCTCAAAGCTCCTTTTCGCGGGACTCAGGTTCTCGATCGCGGGGCTTTTGGTGCTGGCGGCGCTGTGGATCTCGAGCCGCCGCGTCGTGCTTCCGTCAAAAAACGAGCTGCCGCCTATCCTCCTGCTCGGCGGAGTGCAGACCTTTGCTCAGTACCTTTTCACGTATATCGGTCTGGGACTGACCGGCGGCGCGAACACCTCGGTTATCACCGCCTGCTCCGCCTTCTTTACGGTGCTCGCCGCGCCGATATTTTTCCGGAACGACAGGCTGACGGCGTTGAAGATACTTGGCTGTGTCCTCGGCTTCGGCGGCGTTCTGCTTATAAACGGCGGCGCAGAGCTCGAAGCCCGCGGCTTGCTCGGCGACGGGCTTATACTCTGCTCGACCGTCTGCGCCGCAGCGGGAAACATCATCGCGAAGCGCAAGACCTCTGGTATCGATCCAATCACCCTTACGGCGTATCAGCTCCTGTTCGGAGGCTCTCTGCTCGCCGTATTGGGGCTTGTCACGGGCGGCAGGCTCGACCTGACAGTAATAAAGGGCGGCCTGATCATGCTCTGGCTCGCCCTCGTTTCCGCTGTCGCCTTCGCGGTATGGACAGCGCTGCTCAAATATCATCCCGCGGGAAAGATCTCCGTTTTCAATCTGCTCGTGCCGGTCATAGGCACCGTGCTTTCGGGCGTGATGCTCGGGGAAAACATCCTCAGACCCGCGCTGCCGATCTCGCTTCTGCTGATCTCGGCGGGAATAGCCGCGGTAAATATATCAAAGGAAAAGCCGGACTGACGTTTTGGGTTCGACTTTACCTGCGCTATAAGCCCGTCCGAAGATCAGAAATAAGGATATACGTAGTACTCGCCTCCGGCGCGGTTCTTAGGCTTGAGCCTGCGGACGTCCCTGCAATAGACGTCGCGCACTCCGCCGTATCTTTCTATCGGCTCGGTATTCATCCTCCTAAAGCCCGCAAGCTCAAAATTAGAGGAGCTGAAGCTGTTTTCGGGCCGAACGGTCGCCCATACGCTTTTTCTGCCTCTGAAACGGGCGATTTGCGAGAGAAATTCTATCAGCAGCCTTTGCAGTCCGTAGCCCCTGAAATCGGGGTCGGTGAATACCAGATCAAGAACGCTGTCCCTTTCGCGCGGGAACGTTTTTTGCGCGTCGGCGAACTTAACCAGCGAATAGTGATCGTCGGGCTCCAGGATTATATAGGCGAAGGCAACGAGCCTCGCGCCGAGGTTGACCTGAACCGCGAAGCAGCTGCCTGAGGTCAGCGACATCTCTATTTCCTTCGGGGTAGAGGGCATAAAGTACTCGGAGTGCTCCATCGAGGCGCAGACCTTTTCCTGCAGGCTCATGATCGCCTCAAAATCTGCGGGAACCGATTTGATTATCCTGACGGTTTTCGCCTCTCCCCTTGAGCTGCTCACCCTGTAATAGCCGTAAACGCATTTCGGGTCGCAGAGAAGCTCGACATATTTAAGCATGAAGCCGCAGCGCAGCCTTCTGTCGCGCAGCTTTCCGAACAGCGGGAGCTTGTTGTATTCCTCGCGGTCCGTCTTGTATTCGTAGTCGCCGCAGGTGTACTTGCCGAGGTATTCGGCGAGCCTGAAGCTGTCGTAACGCATCCTGCGGTATGCCGACAGCACCCACTTTCTGTAGAGCAGAAAATCGTTGTGATCCGAATAGAAGCATTCAAACAGCTCCTCGCGCTGGATATAGGGATTGTGCATGAAGGTGAAGAAGCGCTGCTGAAACAGCTCGTCGATATCCCTGATCTTCACAACGCCCAGAATAAGATAAACCGATTCAAAATGGTCGATATAGCTGTCGATATCGGTAAAATCGAGCTTGACCGAGTCCGAAAAGACCGTGCTGTCGTCGGCTACGGTGAGACTGAGATGGTTTTTTCTGTTTCGGTTCTCGCGGCGGCAGCTTTCGATCCACTCGTACACCTTGAGGATCCTTTCGTTGGTGTTGAAATCCGTGCTGACCCTGTAGATAAAGTCGCTGCGCGAAATGCGGTTGCCGGTTTTTTGCTGCACAAGGAAAATTATCATGGTGACGATCACGGTTATGAACGCGATGAACCATTCCTGTACGATATGCGAGGAGACCCAGCTCCAAACAGTATTTAATAATCCATTCATAAATAACTCACCCGAGTTTCATTTTATCACACCAAAACAAGAATTACAAGGAGGCATTATGAGAATCAAGGGCGTAATCTCGGACATGGACGGAGTGATACTCGACAGCGAAAAGCTCTACGTCCGCTTCTGGTGCGAGGCGGCGCGGTTTTACGGCTATCCGATGGAGCGCAGGCACGCGCTGGAGATCCGCTCAATGGCAAGACCGCTTACAAGAGCGAAGTTCCGCGGCTGGTTCGGAGAGGACTGCGACTGCGACGTTATCCGCGTCAAGCGCGGCGAGCTGATGGACAGCTATATCGAGGAGCACGGAATAGAAGCCAAGGCGGGCGCCGGGGAGCTGCTTGCCTTTCTCAAGGAAAACGGGATAAAAACCGCGCTTGCGACCGCGACTCCCGTCGAAAAGGCAAAGCGGCTGCTCTCGACGGTCGGACTGCTCGAATACTTCGACGAGGTGACAAGCGCCAAGGAGGTAAAAAACGGCAAGCCCGCGCCCGACGTTTACCTCTTTGCCGCCTCAAGGCTGGGGCTTGACCCGCGCGAATGTCTGGCTCTTGAGGATTCGCCGAACGGCGTCCGCTCGGCGAGCGCGGCGGGCTGCGCGACCGTAATGGTGCCCGATCTCGACGAACCCTCCGAGGAAATAAAGCCTTTGCTTTTCGCGGTCGCGAAAAATTTGTCGGAAGTAATAAAAATTGTGCATGAATCACAATAAAAGAGATAAAAAGACTTGAAAATGTTGCGAGTTTGTGGTAGAATACAATTGATACTATGTGCTTTGGCTTTATTTGACAGCATGCGCATAGACCGAAATTAATACTCATTGGAATGGAGTTGATTTTTTATGGCAAGAAGCGCTGGAATACTCCTCTCTATTACTTCGCTTCCTTCCCCCTACGGTATCGGCACCATCGGCAAAGAGGCGCGCGAATTCGCTGACTTTCTCAAAAAGTCCGGTCAGAGGATTTGGCAGATCCTTCCCGTCGGTCCGACAAGCTACGGCGACTCGCCGTATCAGTCATTCTCGACATACGCCGGCAATCCCTACCTGATTGACCTCGACACCCTCGTTGAGGAGGGTCTGGTCAAGAAGGCGCAGATCGAAGCTCTCGACTGGGGCTCAAACGCCGACGAGGTCGACTATGAGAAAATCTACAACAGCAGGTTCAAGATCCTGAGGATCGCCTTTGAAAACTACAAAAAGGGCGACATGAGGGCGTTCCGCAACTTTGTGCGCAATAACAGCAAGTGGCTCAAGAACTACGCGCTCTACATGGCTGTCAAGAGCAGCTTCAACATGGTTTCCTGGACAGAGTGGCCCGAGGACATCAAAATGCGCGAGGACACCGCAGTGCGCCGCTATGAGCGCAAGCTCAGAAACGACATCAATTTCTGGAAGTTCGTTCAGTTCAAATTCTATGAGCAGTGGGAAAGCTTCCGCGCTTATGTCAACGGTCTGGGCATCAAGATCATGGGCGATATGCCTATCTACGTCGCTATGGACAGCGCTGACACCTGGGCTAATCCCGAGCTCTTCCAGCTCTATGACGACGGCGATCCCATCGCGGTAGCGGGCTGCCCGCCCGATTATTTCTCCAAGACAGGACAGCTCTGGGGCAATCCGCTCTACGACTGGGACTATCTCTGGGAAACCGACTACGAGTGGTGGTTTGAGCGCATCAAGGCAGCCTCAAAGCTCTACGATATCACCAGGATCGACCACTTCCGTGCCTTCGCGAGCTACTATTCGATCCCCTATCCCGCCGAGAACGCGATCAACGGCAAGTGGATCGAGGGTCCGCGCATTGAGTTCTTCCGCATGATGGAGGAGGAGTGCGGCAAGTTTGAGATCGTCGCCGAGGATCTCGGCACCCTCACCCCCGACGTGACCGAGCTCATGGAGCAGACCGGCTATCCGGGCATGAAGGTTCTCGAATTTGCCTTTGACAGCGGCGAGGAAAACGACTACCTGCCGCACAACTACACCAACAACTGCGTTGTTTACACCGGAACCCATGACAACGACACCGTTATGGGCTGGCTCGAAACAGCAGACCCCAAGGACGTAGCCTACGCCAGAAGCTACTGCAAGATGGCTCCGGACGAGCCGTTCAACTGGGGACTTATCCGTACCGCCTACGAGAGCAAGGCAGACATGGCGATCATTCCCATGCAGGACATCCTCGGTCTCGGCAAGGAAGCGCGCATGAACACTCCTTCCACGCTCGGCGGCAACTGGACCTGGAGAGTAAATCCCGCGGCTCTCACCGATGAGCTTGCGAATAAATTGAAAACAATGTCTGTGAACAGCGGACGATTGGAGGACTGAAAATGAGTAATATTATGGAAAAACTGGAGCTCACCGCTCAGTCGATGTACTGTAAGACCATCGAGGAGCTCACCCCCTCAGAGCTACACCTGTCACTCGGCAAGGCGGTAATGGGCGAGATCGCTCCCAACTGGGCAAAGAGCAAGGCAAAGCACGAAAGCCAAAGACACGCTTACTATTTCTCGGCGGAATTCCTCATGGGCAGAATGATGTACAACAACCTCTACTGCCTTGGACTTCTCGAGGAGGTAACCAAGCTTCTCAAGAAAAAGGGCGTTGACATCAACGTATTTGAGGAGATCGACGACGCCGCACTCGGCAACGGCGGTCTGGGCAGACTTGCCGCCTGCTACCTCGATTCCGCAGCGACCCAGGAGGTCCCGCTCGACGGCTACGGCATCCGCTACAAGTACGGTCTGTTCAAGCAGCTCATCAAGGACGGCTATCAGGTAGAGGTCGCCGACAACTGGCAGCGCTTTGAGGATCCCTGGTGCATCCGCAAGGAGGACGAGGCTGTTCTCGTTTCCTTCAAGGGACAGACAGTCAAGGCTGTTCCCTACGATATGGCTGTTATCGGCTGCAAGACCGACAACATCAACACCCTCAGACTCTGGCAGGCTGAGGCGGTCAACGAGTTTGACTTCACCGCGTTCAACGACACAAGATACGACGACGCCGTAAAGGAGAAGAACGACGCGGAGAATATCTCCAAGGTCCTTTATCCCAACGACAACAAATACGAGGGCAAAGTGCTCCGTCTTAAGCAGCAGTATTTCTTCTGCTCCGCTTCTCTCCAGGACATCATGCGCCGCTACAAGGCAAAGCACGGCAATGATTTCAGCTTCTTCGCCCAGGAGAACGCCATCCAGCTCAACGACACCCACCCCGTATCCTGCGTTCCCGAGCTTGTAAGACTTCTTCAGCTCGAGGGCATGAGCTTTGACGACGCGTTTGAGATCGCCCGCAAGACCTGCTCCTACACCAACCACACCGTTCTTTCCGAGGCTCTTGAAAAATGGAGCGCCGACCTGATGACCCAGGTAATCCCGGAAATCTACGATATCATCTGCCTGATCGCCAACAAGTGCCAGGAAGAGCTTATCGCCAAGGGCGTAGGCAACGATATGCGCGCCAAGATGCGCATCATCGACGGCAACGCGGTGCACATGGCTCGCCTTGCAACTTACGCGGGCACTTATGTAAACGGCGTTGCTCAGCTCCATACCGAGATCCTCAAGAGAGATCTTCTCAAGGAGTGGTATCAGGTTTATCCCGAGCGCTTTCTCAATAAGACAAACGGCATCACCCAGCGCCGCTGGCTCGGTCTTTGCAACCCCGAGCTCTCCGAGCTCATCACCGAGAAGGTCGGCTCCGACGACTGGCTGATCGACCTCTCCAAGCTCGCGGTACTCAACGACTGCTGCGACGGCAGAACCATCAACAAGTTCAACAAGATCAAGGCTAAGAAGAAGGAGCAGCTCGCCGCTTATATCAAGAAGATGGACGGCTATGACATCAACCCCGACACCATCTTTGACGTACAGGTCAAGAGACTGCACGAGTACAAAAGACAGCTTCTCAACGCCTTCTCGATCATGGCTATCTACTTCCGCATCAAGGACGGCAAGCTGCCCGACTGGACGCCCACGACCTTCATCTTCGGCGCTAAGGCGGCTCCCGGCTACGCGAGAGCAAAGGCTATCATCAAGTACATCAACGAGATCGCGAACCTTGTAAACAACGATCCCGACACCAAGGACAAGCTCACTGTCTACTTCATTTCCAACTACAACGTTTCCTACGCTGAGAAGATCGTTGTTGCCGCGGATATCTCCGAGCAGACCTCCACAGCGGGTCTTGAGGCTTCCGGTACCGGCAACATGAAGTTCATGCTCAACGGCGCCGTAACTCTCGGCACCTGGGACGGCGCGAACATCGAGATCGCGGAGTGCGCGGGCGTTGAGAACGAATACATCTTCGGCGCCAGAGTTGAGGATATCGACAAGCTCAAGGCTGAGGGCTACAATCCCGCCGCTCTCATCGAGGCGAATCCCGAGCTCAAGAGAGTTGTCAACACCCTTATCGACGGCACCTTCGACGACGACGGCGCTACCGGCGAGGGCAGCTTCAGAGAGCTTCACCACGCGCTCACAAAGGGCACCCACTGGCACGATCCCGACCACTACTTCCTCATGTACGACCTTCCCGACTACATCGAGACCAAGATCCGCGCCAACGCCGATTACGCCGACCGCAAGGCATTCGGCAAGAAGTGCCTGCTCAACGTAGCCAATGCCGGCAAGTTCTCCTCCGACAGAGCGATCCTCGAATACGCTAAGGAGATCTGGCACACAAGCTACAAGGGCTGCTGATCAATCAAAGCTTCAAGGAGCGCGGTCTGCCCCGTAAGCGGCTCCCCGGGCTCATTTAGGACAACATAAAAACATCAAAAGGGATGACTCCCGGCTCTCCATGAGCTTTGAGTCATCCCTTTTTGCTGATATTTTTTAAAATTGAGGCTGTCGCGGTTCGCGGCAGCCTTCGGTCGTTTTGTCTGCTATTTATCAGGTATCGGTATAATACTAAACTCAAATAAAAAATAGACAATCTTTGCGGTCTATCCTTGCAAGGCGCCAGCCTTGCGGCGTCCTTCGCCTCGTCTTGCGAAAAATATCCTCGCAAATCTTTGTCCACTTTTTATCTGAGATTAGTATAACGCGCTCTTTCCCCGCCGATATATTTCGGTCTTGTGCGCGCGGCGAGCAGGATCGCGCTGCCGATATGGTCGAGCGAGAGCCTGACGGGGACAGCCACCCTCTTTAGGTGCATACCGATAAGCGTTCCGCCGATATCCATGCCCGCGTCCGCCTTGATCTCCTCGAGCGCGACCGGATCCCTGAAGGTTTTGTAGGCTGTCGTCGCGAAGGAACCGCCCGCCTTGGGCTGAGGCACGACGCAGACTATCTCCGCGAAGGGCACAGCCTCGCGCTCGACAATGATCGCGCGGTTGAGGTGCTCGCAGCACTGGGCTGCAAGATAGATCCCGCGCTCACTGAGCGCCTCATAAATCCCGCCGAACACCGCCTCGGCGGTCTCAAGGCTCGAATCATGACCGATCACTCCGCCTGCTACCTCGCTTGAGGAGCAGCCGACCACCATAATATCGCCGCTTTTGAGCTTTGCCGCCTCGCAGAGCTCGACCGCGGCTTTTTTTGCCTGTTCAAATAAGTTTTTATCCATAGCTATCATCTCCGCTAACATTATAACACAGGGAGCCGAAAAAATAAATAAAAAATAATTTTTAAAAAATTGCATAGTTTTATGCAATTTACCGCCCGATTTCCCCTATCTATAGGGGGAGTTTTTTCCGTAACCTCACACAGACGCGGGAATAAAATATAGCGTACCGTTCCCCTGCGGTACAGGAAGCATTGCCGATTCCAAATGAACGCGGACGATCTTCACGGTTCGGTTTTTGGGATCAGTTAAAGGAAAGGATGAAAACAGTGGACAGACATTTCAGGCAATTACTCAGGGCGGCGGCAATAAGGGCGCTCAGGACGTCGGCTCAGACAGCTCTGGCGACCATCGGCGTCGCGGCGTTCATGCAGGATGTAAACTGGGCGGCGGTCGGATCGGCGGCTCTGCTGGCGGGGATCCTGAGCCTGCTCACCTCGCTTTGCGGTCTCCCCGAGGTCAGCGAAAAGGAGGAAGAAAATGAATCTGAAAGGTAAAAAGGGCGTCGATATTTCGGCGGCGAACGGAAATATCGACATTTCAAAGGTAAAGCGCGCCGGCTACGATTTTGTTATGATCCGCTGCGGCTACGGCTCCGACCTTACTGTTCAGGACGACAGCCAGTTCGAGAACAACGTGCGCAAATGCGAGGCAGCGGGGATCCCCTGGGGCGCGTATCTCTACTCCTACGCCGTGAGCACCTCCGACGCAGAGAGCGAGGCAAAGCACGTGATCAGGCTGCTCAAGGGCAAAAAGCCTACGCTTCCCGTGGCTTTTGACATGGAGGACGCGGACGGCTACAAGGCGCGCCACGGCGCGATGTACAAGAGCCTGATAACCGCGATCTGCAAGACCTTTCTCGAAAGGATCGCCGCGGCGGGCTACTATCCCATGCTCTACACCGGACTCTACTGGATCGACGACCTGATCGACAAATCGGTATACAAAAAATACGATCTCTGGTTCGCGCAGTGGAACAGCGTTTGTCAGTATTCGGGAAGCAATCTCGGTATCTGGCAGTACGGCGGCGAAACCAACTATCTAGAAAGCAACTCGATCCCCGGCGTCGGTGTGATCGACAAGGACAGATGCTACCGCGACTACCCCTCGATCATCAAAAAGGGCGGCTACAACGGCTGGAAGGGCGGTCCCGACGATCCGGGCGGCTCCTCTCCGGCGGTTTTCTACCGCGTCAAGGCGGACGGAAGCTGGCTGCCCGAGGTTCGCGGCACCGAGGATTACGCGGGACTGCGCGGCAAGACGATCACCGACGTCGCGGTTAGGGTCGGCGCGGGAAAGCTGCGCTACAGGGTGCACCTTCGCGGCGGCGGCTGGCTGCCCTTTGTGAGCGGCTGCGATATCAGCGACTTTGAGAACGGCTACGCGGGCAACGGCAGGGCTGTCGACGCCGTGCAGTGCGACTACACAGCGCCCAAGGGCAAAAAATACGCCCTCCTCTACCGCGTTTCCCCGCTCGGCGGCTCGTACTTTGACTGGCAGGAAAACGCCCTGAAAACGCGCGGCATGGACGGCTACGCGGGGCTTTTCGGCAAGGCGATAGACAGGCTGCAAATGAAGCTCACGGGCTGACGCGTCCGGCTGAGCGCCGACACGAAAGCGGCGGCGGACGCTCTCAAGCCTAAAAACGTCATTAAAGCGTTTTCCCGATAAAAAAGCCGGCTCATTTCCCGATTCGGGTCTTGAGCCGGCTCGTTTTTTGCCTTGCCGAGATTTATTGGACAGTCTGACGGAATAATGAAAGGCAAGGCGCGCGCCGCGAATTGTGCGGTGTTGCCTTTATTTTTTCCTTATCGCGGGGACGGACGCCTTTGCGGGAGCCTGATCCACGAACATATCCTTATAGCCCTTTCTGAGCCTTTTGCACTGCATACAGTAAACCGCGCGTCCGAGATTAACGCAGTCTGCGCAGGTCTTTTTGTTCTCCATTTCAAAACCTCCTGTTCAAATTATCGCTGTGAACAGGAAATATTCTACCACAAAAAACGGACCGATAAAGTCATTTAAAGAATAATCACAAAACTGTTATTTGCTCACGGAGAAAAAACGCCTGTCAGTCAAAATAAAGCTCTCGGTTTTCCTCTGTCATGCCGAGATATTTTTTCGCGTCGGGATCATCCGACTCATTTATCATTCTTTTCAGCCTTTCGTATGAAACCTTGAAAACCGCCGCGCTTCTTTTCTCGTTGATCAGATCCTTCGTATATCTTTCCTCCGTCAGCTCACCCGTATCAAGGTCAATGGATACCACGCTCCTGACGACGTTCATCGGCGTGCCCTGCCTGACGTCCGAATACTTAAAACTCTCGAACAGATCGATCTTATGCCATTTAGGAGGCTCCACGCCGCAGCAGTCGAGAAATTTCAGATATCTGCTCTTGATCGCGACGTTCACGGGATTGTGGAAGCAGTACAGCTTGAGCGAATCCATCCACACCATGAATCCCGTGAGGCTGTACTCGTTGATTATCCTGTTCGGGATGATCTGGCTTGCGCTGTAAACATCGCTCGGATTCAAATAGCAGTATTCCGACACCAGCTCAAAGCTGTCGCCGCTGCGCCGTATATACATCCTCGTCCCGACCCTGCGCTTGAATGAGCCGGACAACACAAAAACGTCGGAATTCACTTCCGACTCATCCTTTGCCGCTATAAGCGCCGACTCGAATGGCTCCTTGTCCTTTTGCTGCTCGTCCATCGCGAGCCAAAGCTTCCACTCGTCGGGCTCCGCAGAACGGCTTTCGGAGATATCTCTCTCACTAATCATCTCCGGATCCGTTTTGCTGTTGTTACGCGCCCTCTGCTTTTTCACCGCAGGCGCCTTTTTTTCGCTGTTTTGGCTCATTATCGTAGTCATTACAGCGACAAGCAGCATTACAACGAGCATTATTATCCACACTAAGTCTTTCACTGTGTCACCCTCGTCATTTTCTATGAGTATAGTATAAAGCCTGCGGCTATAAAAAGCAAATAAAAATTTTGTAATAATAACAACAAGAAGATAATGCGGATAATAACTAAATGCACTTTGAAAGAGGTGTAAATGTCAAAACAAGTCTTTTTACCAAAAAATGACCGACCCGCCGGGGAAGTCCCTGCCGCGGGTCGGTTTATTGCTTTTTCGTCTGCCGAATACGCGCGTTTTTCGCCCGATAAAAGCCTCGGCTTGATTTTGTCGGGAGCCGTTGGAGATCAGAAATCCGTCCCGATAACTACGCTCGGCTTTTTTATGTATTCCAAGCTCGGAGACATATATATCCTCTTGGAAACGACGGTTCCGCTGTTTTTTGTATTGTCCGAAACAAGTATCTCGTAATGTCCGGAATTCAAACTGAGCTGATATCCGTCGGCGCCGCCGATATCCTCTTTTACGATCGTTTTCTCCGTTGACAGATCTCCGATCTCGATATGACAATCCCGGACGGGCTTTCCGTCTTTTCCGTTCACGATAAGAGGAGCTTCATAGGCGACCATTTCGGCAAGCCCTGAGCCTGAAAGACCAACCGTTTCAAACGCCTCGGCAACGCAAGCCTTCTGCTCAGACGTCATTCCGTCAGTATTTCGCGCCGAGGCATAAAACGCCTGCGCGAACTGCTCAAAGGTCGCGTCGAACTGCATTAACCGCAGCGCCTTATCCGTTATCCCGGCGATCATAGCCGGGTCGAGCCTTTTCGCGTCGTTTCCGTTTATTCCGTTATACATCAGGCTGACGCAGCGCTCAAGAATCGCGGCGTTTTTGATTTCGCTCCCTTCCTCATAGCTGTAGGAGCTCATGTCCGCCGCCTCGCCCGTACCCGTGGCGTCCGCGCTGTCGTCGGAAGCCTGACCGTGCGCATGAAGCTCATATATCCTTTCGAGCCCCTCGTTTATGCTCTCCGACATGAAGCGCTCACCGTCGGCGTTTCGATACTTTTCCGCTGCGGGAGCCAGATACAAGACGTCGCAGCTCTTCTCGCTGACGATCGCCGCGCGGTCGTACTCCGCGCCGCCGTCGGCAACGATAACATCAAATCGATAGGCATAGGTCCTGTCCGCTCCCGGGAAGGAATAAACGCATCTTTTGGCGCCGCCGATTTTTTTGATCTCCGCCTTGTCGGAAAACTCCGCGCTGTTTTTGATTTCACGGAGCAGCCGCTCCTCCGCCTTTTCACTGTCAAAAGGGATCGGCTCAGAGCTGAAGCCCGGCAGACGGAAGTTTTCCGCGTTGGTCGTCATGCTCAGAACGTTTCCGTCCTTATCGACCAGCAGCGAGGCTCCCCGTCCGAAAACAGGGACGTTCCTGTAATATTGGCGGGCGCGATATATCGTTTTTCCGTCGACCTCCTCCGAGCCTTCGAGCTTGAGATCGTTTTCAAGGCTCATTCTTCCCAAGGCGGCGCACTCGATATCGAAAACCGCTTTGGAAGCGCTGTCCTCATCCACGATTTTTATATCGGCAAAGCCCTCGCTGTAGTACAAATAGTTCTTGTCCGAGTACATTTCGATCCGACCCTTCGGATTCGCGCGCCGGACGTTTTGATTATTCGTAAAAAACCTTACCGCCGTTATCGCCGAGACAGCAAGGACGCACGCCGCAGCGAGGAGAACGATAACAATAATCTTTTTTCTGTTTTTCATATCAAGGATCTCCGTTTCCGCGCAAAGCCCGCGCTCCCCATCCCTTAGGCGGCGCCGATTTCGTCCGGCTTCCGCTTCGGACAGGTTTATTCAATGACGATCAGCCTCGCCGTGTGCTTCTGGATGCAGGTGGCGTCGTTTATGTCAATTTTTCCGTCGCGGTTCGCGTCGGCGTTCTGCTTTGCGCCGGTTTCCAGCCCGATCAGCCTCGCCGTGTATTTCTGAGCGAGGGTCGCGTCGTCGATATTGATCGCGCCGTCGAGGTTGATATCCCCCCGCGTGCTCCTGCCGTCGTTGTAAACGACCGAATAAACCCACGCCGTCGGGTCGTCGCCGCATTTGAAGCCGAGGCAGAACTGAAGCAGTCCTTCTCCTTTTTCGGGCAGATTCTCCGAATAGGCGGGCAAGCCGTTTTCGGCGGGAGTGAATTTTATTTCCGTCCATTCCGTCGAGCCGTCGGGCGATCTCCTGCCCGCGTACAGGCTCACCTCCGTTATTTCTCCGGAAAGCCGGTCGGCGCCGGAGTATTCAAATACAGCCTTCGGCTTGGCGGGCTCGCTCCTGTCGAGCCTTGCCTCGAAGCCGAGCGAGGAAATATCAAAGCTGTAGGAATCCACCCGGAGCTTACAGCTCATGCTGTTGTTGACATAGTAAGCCTCCCTAAGCTTCTTTTCGGGGTTTATTTTCAGCTCGACGGTGTACTCTCCCTCGGGCAGAGCGCCGATATAGACGGACTTATCGCCGATATCACCGATATAATCGTCGAGCTTGTATTTCGCGGTGTTCCTGCTCTGATGGACGAGGGCGCCCGATCCGTTTGTGATCGTCAGGTCATAAGTGACGTCGCCCTCAAAGGCGATATCTCCCGAATTAGCGATAAGCGGATTCAGCCAAATATCCGCCTCCGCGCCGACGCGGAGCTGTTCCGAAAGCGGAGCGTCGCGGTTTTCCGCAATAAGCTTCCAGGCGCACAGATCGCAGGTATTCTTTTTGTCCCTTGTCGCGTCCGGGTCGGTCTCGATGACAGCCTGTGAAAACGGCTTGAGAATAACATAATCGGCGACCATCGAAGCCATTGCGTGAATAAGACCCTTCAGCTCGTAGGTGTATCCGATAAAGCTGTTGCGAAGATCAAGCCTGTAGGAGCTGTACTGATTCGGCGCGTCGGAACGATTGTCGGTCATGTACGAATCGGAGTCGGCAATAATAATCGCCTCGTAGCGGGCGGGGTCGTCCTCGGACAGGGTGATGTTTTCAACATATCCCATGCATGTAACGGCGTGCCCTCCTAAGTAATAGTTACGGTTGGTGCCCTTTGTTATGGCAAGACCCAGACCTACGGCGCAGCCGTCGCGCAGAGCACGGGTGATCTTCTTCATATTTTCGGCGGCAGGCTTCACGCCGAACTCACCCGTCTCGATCTGCATATCGTGGGGATAATCCGGAAATCTGTTCAAGCCGTCGTGTTTGGGCTTGGCGGCGCCCTCCTGCTCAAAAAACGTGTGATTTGAACCGAGAACCCCGTTGATGTACCAGCACAGACCCGTATCGCTGAGCATCCCGCCGTTTTCAAAATCATCAACAAAGCCGTCAAAAAGAGTATCGGTATAAGCAGGCTTGTTTGACGGCGCCCAGCCGGCGTAGGTCAGCATATTCGACGCCATCGCCGCCCAGCAGAGATCGTCGTCGCCGTCCTCCGCCTTGGTTTTTTCGGCGTCGATAAAGCCGGTATGCTCCATCGTTATAGGTTCGCCGTAACGGTAGAACTCGAGTATCTTGTTCTGCAGGATCTTTATATTATTGCTTTTTAGTCCGGTCATATAGCAGTTTCGGGTATAGTTGATCATAAATTCCACGCTGCTGTATTGAAAGCCCTCATCGTCGGCGCCGACCTCGGAGCCCGAAGCTCCCGCGCCGCTCACGTTCATCACCTCTTTGCCGCCGTGCAAAACGGAATAATTCCCGTAGGCAGCGGTCAGGCTGTCAACATCCGGGACTCCGCCGAGCGTCAGTGATGAACCGCCGGCGAGCGCGAAGCGCGTCGAAAAGCCCTCGGCTGAGAGCATAACGGGCGCGCCGCCTACCGATTTCGCCGAAGCGGGAACGGTGCAGACAGAAACGGCGATCACCGCCGCCAGGGCGACCGAAGCAAACGTCTTAATAAGCTTCATTTATCAACACCTCACAATAACAATATGGGCAACGCCGCACAATTCGCGGCGCACGCCTTGCTTGAATTCTTGCTTCGCAATCCGCAACCTGAATTACGCGGTATTGCTTATACAAAAATTATAACATCAATAATGTACAAATTCAATAGCGTATCGACAATCGGAGAAACAAATATCACCCGAGAGTCGAAAAATGTTGAAAACCGCCGCGCTTTATAGTATAATGGAACCATCCAAAGAAAAGGGAGGCAGAGATATGAAAGCAATCACCGAAACCACGCGCCGCAATTCGGGCAGCAGCTCCAAGAAGCAAAATACGACGCTCAAAAGGATCCTGCTTATTTTGGTTATATTCGTTCTCGTTCTGGTGATCGGCGCGATCGCGTTCTTCGTGAGTATGCCCTTCATTGTCGAGAGCAAGGTGCAGAAGCAGCTCGATTCGCTCGTTACAAAGGAAGCGACTCTCACCTCCGAGGTGCTGATGTCGAAGCTCGAAAGCTCCAGCGAGCTTGTCACCTCAAAAATGAACATGGTCGGAGTTGTGGAGTACGACGATGCGGGCGTGCCCGTGCTGAGCAAGGGCGACTTTGTGATGATCTACAAGGCTACGGTCAAGGCGGGCATCGACGTCAAAAACGTCAAGTTCGCGATAGACGACCAAAGCAGGATCGTCTACATTTACGTCCCCGACGCTCAGGTGCTCGACGTCAAGGTGCTGCCCGATTCCGTAAAATACTACAACAAGGGCTACGCGCTCTTCAACAACGACTCGCACGAGGACGCTGTTAAGGCTCAGCAGCAGGCGGAGGACGACGCGAAAAAGGAAGCGCTCGAAACGGGGATCATCGACGTCGCCGACAGCCAGTCGGAAACGCTGGTAAAGGGTATCCTCTCGTCAGTCACCGACGGCTATGAGATGAAATTTGTACGCTCAGAGGCGTCGCTCAAGGCAAAGGCTGAGGAGATCGAGAAAAACAAACCGCAGCCCTCGACGGCGGACAACTGAACGCAGCGCCGGCACATCAAAAATCGTTCTGTCAGCTGTCTTACGACTGCCCGCATGAAACGTATTGCCCCTTTTTATTTTCCCATCATTCAAAAAAAGAAGCCGCTCAAGACTCATCCCGAGTTTTGAGCGGATTTTTTATTTCCGATTTCCGACAGAAAACGATGCCGTATCATACGGTTTTATTTCAAAAGGATCTCGCGGATCCTGTCCTCGCAAAGCCCCTCTCCTATCGCTATCAATACGTCCTGTCCCCTCTCGATCGGGAGAAGGCTGAGGCTGTTTTTGGCGGCGTTCAGCTCATACCAGCCGTCGGCGCCGCGGGTAAAGCCCTTCACCCTGAAAATCCTGCCGCAGGAGGGATCGCCGAAAAGCGCCTCTGTCCGCAGCCGCAGCTCCTCGAGAGAAAGCCCCGTATTCATGAAGTAGATCGTGGAAAAGCCCTGCTCCTGAGGAAGCAGCTTTACAAAGCCCTCAAAACGTCTGCCGCAGTCGCGCAGGCGCTCAAAGTCCTTTGCGCCAAGCTCGCTCCACGGCTTTTTGATCACGTCGTCGCCGCCGAACTGTCTTTCACAGCCTAGCTCCCGAAGAGCGGAATTGACGCGCCCGACCGCTTCATCCGCGGCGTTTCCGCTGACATTTTCCGTTTTGCTGAGTATCAGCAGACCCGCGTCAGCCGCCTGAGAAGCGAGAAGATATCGGGAGGCGGGCGAAAGCTCTTCCCCGGGCTCCGCGTCGGCCACGGCGATAACGCTGCCGACCTCGTACCACTCGTCAAGAGGAGGCTCCCTGAGAGAATCAAAAAACTCATCCACGTCAAAGATCCCCGACGGCTCGACCAGCACGCGGTCGCAGCCGCTCATGGCAAGAGCGATCAGCTTGGTCTTGAAGCGGCGGCGGTGGCAGTCGGCGCAGCAGGCTCCCGCGACGGCTTCGATAACGCAGCGCTCGCCCTCTAGCTCCGAGAGCAGCATAACATCCACGTTCACTGCGCCGTAATCGTTCTCCAGGATCCCTACGAGCAGTCCGCTGTCGATCAAAAACCTCGCGTATCGGCGCAGAAGCGTGGTTTTGCCCGAGCCGAGAAAGCCGGTTATCAGGTCGATCTTAATCATTCTTCAGCCATCCGCAGACCTTTTCGAGCTTCGCCTCGTTTTCGGTGTGAGGATCCTTCTTGCTCGGCTCAAAGAAAACCTCGCTGCGGTTGAGTCTTTCGATCTCAAGCGCCTTACAGAGCTTTTTCTCAGCCTTTTGAGCGCCGTTGCCGAGCTGGGTAAAAATCGCGCTGACGGTCTTTCCCTTGAGCGCCTCGGCGTTATCCATGATAAAAGTTCTTATCGGAGGCGTGGGGCTGCTCGCCCAAACGGGGGTCGCGATCACGATATGACCGTATTTTTCGGCGTTGAAAATGTACGGCTGGAGCTTGGGCTTTTCGCCCGCGAGCGCTGCCCTGCCGCCGATCATAAAGCGCTTAGCGCCCTCCTTGGGGTATTCCTTTACCGGATGAAGCGCGAGGATATCCGCTCCGCTGCCGTGCGCGAGTTTCTTGACGATCGACTTTGTGAAGCCGCCGAGGGAATAGTAAACTATCAGGGTTTTCATTTTTATCTCTCCTTTATCCGCAACACCGTTTATTTCGGCGCCGCCTATATTTTTTCACATATTACTATGTATCTGTGGTAGTTATCCGTGCAGGTTATCAGGGTCAGAAGCTGTCTGCCCTGACGGATATAGATATCGTCGGTCTGATTGAAGGGCACGATCTTCGCGTCGATCACCATATAATCTATCGTTTCCCAATAATTCGTTATAGAAACCGTGTCGCCATAGTAAAGATTGCGGATATTGTCAAAGAATGTCCTGCCGATATATCCGGTATGTCCCGCGATGGCGACGTTTGTATCGGGCATATCCACGGGAAGCGAGGTTCCCGCCAGGTGCGCCGCGCCGCAGCTCATCATATAATCGTTGGCTCCGAGGTAGACCGGCATATAAAGCCCGATCGAGGGCGCGGAAAGGTAGCCGTAGGAATAGGAAAGTCCGTAGCTCTCCATATCGAGCGCCGCGCGGGAATAGTCGGAGGTGTCGACCGTTCCCTGATTGTTTATAATGCTCTTATTGTAGGCGACGCTGTCCTTATAAAGCCTGTCGAGGTCGTAGGTGAAGCTCACGGGATAGCTCGACAGCCTTTCGCCGCTTTCGCTTATTATATATCCCTCGCTGTCGATCTCTCCGTTTTTCTTCGCTTCCTCAAAGCTCCTTGAGCGGAGCCTGTCCCGGATCACCTCGGCGTCCGGGCTGTCGTCCTCCGGCTCGCCGTTTTCGTCGATAACGTTTTCGACGGTTTTGTTGAAGGCGTCGATAGTGCCGTTAGCGCGCTGCTGACCGAAGAAATTCGATACGGTCGGAAAAGCGAGGAAGCCTATTCCAGCCGCGAGTATCAGACAGGCGATCGGCAAAAGGATCTTCTGCCAGAGCTTCCAGACGCGCTTGGGCTTCTTTTGCTTAGGCATTGCCGTCACCGCCCCTTCTTCCGGAGGATTTTCTGCGCCTGCGCATAACTATGAATACCGCGGTTCCCGTTACTATGAGCACAAAGGCGATGATCCCGACAACCACGGTCGTATAGCTGACCTTGTAGCCCAGGATGTAAATATAATCGGCGTCGGTGGCGAAAGCCCTGCCGACTACAACCTCATCTCCTTCTTCCGCCTCGTCGGACTCCTTGTACTCGACTCTGTTGCCGCGTACCAGCAGCCTGTGGGTATTCACGCTGTAGGGCGTACAGGTTAGCAGAGTAACATGATCCTCGCCCTTTATCGTAAAAAGATCCTCGGTGACCGAAGGCTCGACGACCTTGATCTGATCCACCTCGTATTTGAGGGTGCGGTTGAGGACATGGATATAAAACTCGTCGCCGAGCTGCATATCCGTCAGGTAGTCAAAAAAGGTCTTGGTCGGAAAGGCGGTGTGAGCGGATATGACGCTGTGGGTGCTCTCGCCGCCGATGGGAAAGGCGGTGTTGTCGAGGTGACCCGCGCCTCGCTCAAGTACCTCCGCCGAGGTTCCGTGATATATCGGAAGATAGACGTTGATTTTCGGGATGTCGACATAGCCGATCAGTCCCTCGTCGTTGACGTTGAAGCTGTTTCGATAATTTTCGCCGATAGCGTCGTAAGCGGATTTGTCAAAGGGGTCGGTGAGGATGATCGTGTTGAGCAGCGATTTGTTGTAGCGCTCCGCCTCGGCAAAAAGCCGGGTGATCTCCTCGGGCTCCTTTTCCTTGATCGCCTTGAGCTCCTCCTGAGCGTGATTTCTGGTGCTTATATTGTTTATCACCGAGCTGACGAGCGGATATGAGAGGATCCCCACTCCTACAAGAAAAATCAGCGCGACGATGATTATGGGTAAAGCCTTTTTCATTCGGATTGTCCTTTGCCAAAAAATACATCATAATAATTATAACTCAACGGCGTTTATTTTGCAATAGAAAAACGGCGGCTGAACGAACAGCCGCCGCGAAAATATCAGGATGTTTTACCGATCCGAATTACTTGGAGGATCTCTTCTTCATGATAATTACAAAGAGAGCGCCTGCGAGCAGAACGAGAGCGCCGCCGATGATGGTGAACATCAGAGTGCCTGCGCCGCCGGTCTGGGGAAGCTCGGACTTGGTGTTGGGGATGGCAGTCGAGTAAACGAGCATACCGTCGGTGGGAGAGGTGAGAGCTCCTGCAGCGCTGAACTGAGCAGCGGGAGTGGTGACCTCATAGACATAGCTGTTGAGGTTGTAGCCCGCGGGAGCCTCTGTTTCCTTTACATAGTACTTCTTGTTAGCGTCGAACTTGAAGGTTTTGAACTGAGCGATACCGTCTACGCTGTTTACGGTTGCGGTCACAGCCTCATCAATAGCGTTAGCGTCATTCTCGGCGTCAGCCTTTGTCGCATAAACCTTGAATTTCGCGCCGTTAAGACCCTTTTCCTGATGGTCGGCGTCTACCTTCTTGACCTGGAGGTTGAAGGTGAAAACTTTAACAACGGGGCCGTCCTTCTCGCCATCAACATCGTTGGCGTTGGTGTATTCGAGCTTGTCCTGGTTGGTGTTGCCCGCAGAACCGACAACAGCGTTCTCGTTGAGGGTAGCGTTGCAGAGAACCTCTACGTTGGTGTAGCCATAGAAAGCGTCGTCGCCGAGAACCTTGGTAGCGTCGAGAGAAACGGTGAAGTTCTGTCCGCCGGTAGCAGGAGTTACGGTGTAATCGTCGGTTCCGAGAACCTTATCGGCAGCAGTGCCGCCTGTGAGCTTGACCTCGGTAACAGAACCGAAGGTAAGACCCGCGCTCATGGTATCCTTGATCTCATATCTCTTGAGGTGATAGTCTGTGGAACCTACTACGGAAGCGGTGAGCTTGAAGTTAACGGTCTCGCCGAGCTGAGCGGTGGTGTAGGTTGTAACGCCTGTGAATTTGCTGTTGGTGATAACCTTGGTTACCTCGGTGCCGCCGGCGTTAACCTTTGTGGCGAGGTGGATGGTGTTGTTGGATACAGCGCCCTCTACGATGCCGTCCTCGGGCTGAAGGGTCGAAACCTTTGTCTTGCCGTCCTTGTAGTAGGGCAGAGCAACGATAGAGTTTGTTACGGACTTAACGGTTGAAGGCATTGTTGTGGCCTTGATGTAGTAAACGCCGGAGGGAACGGAGATCGCCTTGGCTGTGCCTGCGGCTGAGGAGGTGTAGGTATCTACAGACTCGCCGAAGCCGGTGGTAGCCTGATCGCACGCGCTGAGAAGAGCGGCGGTAGTGCCGTCCTCGGCAGTGATGATTGAATAGATGCTGTCGCTTGTGTTTGCGTTCTTTGTGTACTTACCTGTTTCAACGTCCATGGTAGCGAGCTGATAAACTGTAAATACAAAGCCTTCCTTGTCGCAGTCAACATTGAAGGTGACTGTTTCGGTCGCCGCGGAAGCAGCGAAGGGGATCATCATTGCGAGCATGAGAGCCGCAAGAACGATAGCAATAATTCTCTTGGTTGTTTTCATTTTGCTTTTTCTCCTTTTTAATTATTTATTATAACAAAATTTCTAAACAAGTTTTATTTGCGGGAATACCTCTTTCCGCGCGCGTAGCTTTTTGACCTGAGTCTTGTGTAGCAGAATCCGGCTCCCGTGAGCAGAGCGATGATGATAAACGCAAGACCCAGAGTCTTGAACAGCCCAGAGCCGAAGAAGCCCGACTGGGGAGAAACGATATGACCGTTCTGGAACGAGAAGGTGATATCGTAGTGGGGTTCCTCGTCGTCGCCGTACTGGGGAAGATAGAAGTATGTTTTTTCCGCGCTCGGATTATGATCTCCGTCGTTGGAGGTCTCTACAAGGCAATACCACTGGTTATACTTTTCATCCTCGTCCGAGTTATAGACGGAGTTATCCTTGTAAATCGGAAGATCGGAAAAGACAGCGACGCCGTTGCTGTTAGTGGTCTGCTCGTCTACAAGATTAGCGGCAACGGGATCGTCGCCTCTCATATCTACCTTGTAAAGCGAGAAGGTGATGTTTCCGAGCTCCTCATCATAGACCTTTTTGCCGGTGGTCGAATCAATATGATAATGCTGGTTGGTCTTGTTGATGGTCACGGAGCCCTTCATGAGAGTGTTTGTAAACGACGGAATCGTCATGCCGTTCGAGGCGGTCTTTGTCCAGCCGCCAGAAGCGCTCTTCTTGTAGTAGGTCGTTGTCGGCACAAGGATATTGTCCGAGGTCTTTACAACGCTGATCTCGGCCTTGAATACATCTGTCGAGTACAAAACGTCGCTGTCCGCGCCGCTCTTCTCGCTGATGTAATAGACCTTGCTGTCGGCGTTGTTGAACGTGATCGGTGTGAAGTCGACCTCCGCCTTGTTGTTTCCGACGATAGTAGTGTAGGAGGTCTGCTCTAAAACCTCCGATCCGTTTTCGTCTAAGCTGAGGATGAACTCAAAGTCGGTATTGCTTCCGCCGTTTGAGGGAAGCTTGATGCCGTTGTCACTGCTCAGGAACTTGAACGCCTTGATCGGAACCGAAATCGAATCGGGAGAGATCGGTCTGTTGGTAATCGTTATTGCTCCGGTAGCATTGCTGTTGGGAACGGTTATCGTACCGCCGCCGTCATTGCCGCCGGGACGAACCGTCGTAACGCCTGAACCCGAAGCGCTCACAAACTCATAGTTTGCGGCTGTGTCGGAATCAAGATTCTCGATGACCTTAACTATCGCGTTAGAAGGCAGGTTGGCAAACCTAAGCTTTCTTCCCTGCTTGAGCAGCGCGCTTGAATCGAGCTTGCCTCTGCTGCTGAGATAGAACTTTTGACTTCCCTTGTCGCTCGCCGTGTATTCGAGGGGATAGTAATCGTATGAATATCCGCCGTCGATACTTACCGAAACAGTCGCGTCGAATTCCTTGGTGTCTGAGGACGCGCCGCTTATCACCTTTTCGATCTCGACTGCTCCCTTATCGGGTGTATTGGTAAAGGTGTAGTCCAGCTCGGCGTAGTCATAGCTGTAGCCTGACGGATTCTTGAGCTCAAGACCGTTCGGCGTGGCGTTTAAGCCCGTGCCGTTTGTGTTGCGGCCGCTGTCAAGCGGATCGGCAACCGACCACGTGGTTGAGTAAGACAGCTTGGCTCCCGAAAGATCCTCGCTGACCTTTACGCTTTTTCCGTTTGTGAATTTCGAGAGGAAGGCAGCGTTTTCACCGTTATTGAGGGTGAATCTGCCGTTAGAGTTTGTGCTTACCTCTCCGCCGTTGTTATAAATATACTTGGTGTTTGCCTTGGCTGTGCCGTTTTCGTAAGCAGTGAAGCCGAAGGTGTCGTTGGTCTTTACAGCGTTCTGGAGCTTTTCGGTGTTGAGCCCCTGGGTGTTGACCACCTTGTTGACCTTGACCTGATTGCCGGCGGGAGCCATGGTAAACGTCATGTGACAGTTACTCTCGATGAGTCCGCGCTCCATATAGAATACGGACATCGTGTAGGTCTGATCGTAATCAAAAGCGAACTGACCGCTCGAGGGCTTGTTGACGTTTGTGCGATTCTCATAAACGTTCTTTACGGTAGCTTTTCTCGACTTGAAGTTGATCGTACCCTCGCTCTTCTTGTGGCTTCCGCCCATATCAAGAATAAGCTGAGATTCCTTTGTGGAGTTGTTCGTGATGTAAACCCACAGATCGTCGTCTCCCGAGAAGGTGAAGGTAACGGGATTTCCGTCTGTTCCGCCGTTGTTGGGAACGCGGAAGTTCATGTCGATCCTGATACCGAAGCCGTAGTTGAGCTTTTCGTTGGCTTTTGTTTTTGTACCCTTGTTTCTGTCGGAAGCGTTGTTGAAGGGGAAGATACCGTAGCCCGCGTTCGGCTCCTTGGCGCCCATGAATTTCTTGAGACCGTCCTTTACGCCGTAGGTGGTGCCTCCGCCGTAGTTGACGCCCGTAGGATAGGTTTCATTGCCGTTGGTCGCCCATGTGAAGTAAACGTTGTCCTTCGCGTTGTTGGAGTTGAACTCGTAGAAGGAATACTTCTTTCCGTCAACCTCTTTCTCGGTGCAGGTAAACGGGAACGAGCTCTCGATCACCTTGGCGTATTTTCCCAGCAGGTTTTCGTTGAAGTAGGGAACCGTAACTCCGTCCGAGGAAACGAGATTATTGTTGACCAGATGTTCTCCCATCAGATTCTGATAGCTCTCGTTGAACTGGTACTTCTCCGTTCCGTCGCTTTCGGTGTACAAATAGTGCAGGCCGTTCGAGTTGTTAGCGTGGTAGTTGAAGCTTCTTACATTTGAGCTGCCCGTGGCGTCGTTATAACCGCTCAGGTTGTCCGCCAGGAACATGTGGTGCGAGCTCGTGTCATAGGCGCCGCCGGTGTTACAGAAGTTTCCGAAATAAAGCGGGGTATTCCACGTAGTAGACCTGTTCTTGACTACTTCTCTGTTGAAGTTGTAGAACGGATACCACTCGTCGTTGGAGCCGTCGAAGCCCGTACCCGCTTCAAGAGGCTTGAGCCACTTGCTGGTGTAGAGCTCTTCGTCCGACAGGTAGTCAAAGTAAGTTGCCTTTGCCCAGAAGATCCCGCCTTCGGGAATAGCGTTGCTGCCGTTGTACTGCGTGTTCACCGGTACGTTCGTGTACTTATTCGTGCGTCCGGAGTTGTACTCGCCGCCTTCACCGGAGGGCAGAGAGGTTTCGGTAACCTTTATGTAGTTCTTGAAGTTGCTGCTCGAGATCGTAAACGTTACACTCTCGTTGCGGACAAGATACTCCATATTATAGGTATAGTTGCCGTTGTTGCCCGAACCCCAGCTAAGCTCGTAGTTATTGTTCGCGCTCAGAGAGCCGCCGCTAACCGAGGTACACCATACGCGACCGCTGTCGTCCGCAAAGCTGTTGCCGGGTTCCATGGCGACAGCCTTGAACTTGATGGTATGCCCGCGATAGCCGGTTAGATCCACAGTTACCGAGCCGCCGCTGCTTGAAATGTAAGCGCCCTTGCCGTAATCCCAGTTGTTGAAATTACCGACGATTTTCCATTCGGACAGAGCGGAAGCGGTAAACATAGAGGTCGTTATGGCTACAACACAGGTTGAGAGCACCAATAACAGAGCCAAAAGCAGCGAAACAAAAGTCAGCCCAAAACCGCGCTTCTGTTCAAATTGCCTTTTTACCATTAATCGTATCACCTTTCCTTTCTTTTTTTAGTAAAACATCCGCACAAAAATCATTCGTTACAGATAATTTTCCTTATCTATCATAAATCAATTATCCTTTCTTTTCAATATTGTTTTGCTAAAAAACCAATAAATTAATATTTTCTTTTGTACACAAAAGAACGTCCGCTCAATCGCGGACGTTCTTCTGAAAAACCGGGATCATGCGGATCAGCACCGGCAGAATTTCTGCTTTACGCCGCTGATTTTGCTCTGCGGCGCCTGATCCGTGGGATACCAGCCCTTCTGCTGCATCTTGCCGTAGATCTGATCCTGCATCTGCAGGGAGGCGTTGAGCGAGGTCATAAAGGTCTGGTGAACGTTTGTGCTCGAGGACTCGATAGCGCCGTGCATAAACAGGTCGCAGGCGCCCTTCTCAAGCATGAGCATATTTTCCATCATTTCTCTGTCTGTCATGCCGATCCTCCTTAAAGCAAGCCGTAAAAGCTCTCGAAAATAGCCTTGTGGCGGCGCGAAAGCTCCGAAGCGAAGCTTTTGAGCTCGCCGTCCTGAAGCTTGCCCGCGACGTCGCTGCACTGGGTCTCGAAGAGCTGCTCGTGACCGAGCACGTCTTCAACATAAAGCAATTCTTTTTCTGTCATTATAAAAACCTCCGATTCGGCCGGACTGCCGCCGACACTGCTGTTAGTATTGCCGTTTTTAAAAATTTCATACGCTTTTCACGGGATTTTCACTTAAAAAGGTTATACTAAATGATGAAGAGGACAAAAATCGCCCTTCTTCAACAACAAAAAGGAGGTACGCAAAGATGAAGCTTTCAATCAACAAATGGTATCTTGCCGCGCTCGGCGCGCTTATCGTCATCGCCGTGATCGTTTCAACGCCAGCGTTCTCCGACTGGATCTCTTCGCTGTGGTAACGAGCTTTTTTGCAGCTGATACCGTTATCAATTTGATTCGTCGAGGAATATTTCACAAAACAGCGGTTTTCGACATTTTCCGTCATACGAAACAAGGATGACCCCTTCTCTTTACTGAGAACCGGGTCATCCTTTTTTTATTTTTCGGTTTCTTAAATTATTAAATTATATATAGATTAGATAAGGTAAAAAATTTCGGCAGGGCTCACGGCAGCTGCTTGTGCTCTGACCGGGGTTTGCGGAAGGTGTGGGTGAAGCCGTTTTTGTCATAGCCGCTGCAGTATTTTCCGTTTTTGTCGACGCAGCGCACGGTATAGGTGCAGGTCTCGCCGTTCCTTACGCTGTAATCGGTGAGCGAGAGGTTCCTTGTATCTCCGACGCGCTGCCAGCCTCCCATATAATTCTTGCGGAAAACGCGGTAGGTGTGCGCTCCCTTGACCTCCTCCCAGCTCAGCCTTATGCCGAATCCGGTGCTCTCGCCCGAGGTTATCTTCGGAATAACGTCGTATTTCACTGCGGTTCCCGTCGTATCGTACGCGCTGATATAATAGCTGCCGTCGGGGGATACGCAGCGCACGGTGTAGGTGTAGATCTTTCCGACCTCGACGTCATGATCCGTCATCACGGTCTCGGAAACGGTGCCGCTCCTTATCCAGTTTCCTTTGCTGTCCCTGCGGAAAACGCGGTAGCGCGCCGCGCCCTCCGAAGCGTTCCAGTTCAGGGTTATTCCGTCGTCATCGCAGTAGGCGCTGATGATGTACGGAATATCCGCTATCCTGCCCTCCCAGCCGTCGGGCTTGTAGGCGCTGATGTATTTTCCGGAGGAATCAAGGCATCTGACGGTGTATATCCTGACCTCGCCGCGCCTGATCTGCTTATCGACCAGAGAGGTGCCCGAGGCGTCCCCGAGCCTCTGCCACTTTCCGCCCTCGGTCTTAAAGAAAACGCGGTAGTGATCGGCGCCGCGAACCTTTCCCCAGCTGAGCTTGAGACCGCTTTCTGTCGCCTGGATGCTGTTGATCGAGGGCGATTCGATATAAAACGCGCGGAAGCCCGCGGTATCGTAGCCGCTGCAGTAGGCGCCGTTTTCGGTGAACGGACGGACGGTGTAGGTGCGTCCGGTATTTGACGGGATCGACACGTCAACAAAGCTGTCGCTGTCGCTGACGCCTATGCGCTCCCACTTGCCGGAGCTGTTTCTGAAGAACACGCGGTAGCCCGCCGCGCCCTTTACGGTATTCCAGCGCAGCTTCAAGCCGCCGTAGAGCGACTCCGAGGAGATGATCCCGGGAATTTCGGTCAGAACGGCGGTTATGCCCTCGGGATCGTAATCGCTCTCGTATTTCTTTCCGTCCTCGGATATGCAGCGCACGGTGTAGGTGTAGCGCTCGCCGTATTCGATCCCCTTTACGGAGATCGACGGGGACGAGGAATCACCCACGCGCTTCCAGGTCGAAGCGCCCCATGCCTTGCGGAAAACGCGGTATTTTTTCGCTCCCTCAAAGGCGTGCCAGCTCACCTTCAGGCCGTCGCCGCTGCCCTCAGCCGATTTCATGATCGGCGCCGCGAATTTGTCGCTTTCCACCTTTCCCTTTGAGGTCTTGGGAAGTATCCTGTTCTTGGCTCCGTTGCCCTCGATGCTGTTCTGGACAAGCGTAACCTTGCCGCCTGAATTGTCCATGCGAAGCCCCTGCTTGGCGCTGCCCGATACCGCGTTGCGCTCGAGCCTGTCGACGGTTCCCGCGTCGCAGACGTAAATACCCTGTCCGCCGCAGTTTTTGACGGTGTTGCACAGCAGCTTGCCGACGTCAGCGGTATAGACGCTTATTCCCGCGCCGTCGGAGGAGTGCAGGAAATTGAAGGCGATCTTTTCAGCCGAGGAATAGGTGCCGAGCTGAACGGCGTTGTCCCTTGACTTGACCTTATTGTTTGAAATGCTCTTTATGCTCGCGCCGGACGCTACGATGCCCGCGCCGTTTTTTGAGGTGACGGTGTTGTTTGATACGCTGCTTACCCCGCAGCCGGCGTAAAGGCATACCGCAGTGCCGTCGCTCGAAAGGCTGTTGCCCGTAACCGAACAGCCTCGGGCGGATTCCTCGGTATTGACGCAATAGGCTCCCGCCGTGTAGCTGTTGGCGCGCGTGATGTAGAGGGCGTTCATTCCGGCGTTTTTAACGGTGTTGTTCTTTATCGTGACGCTTCCGGCGCTGACCATGATGCCGCGTCCGTAGTTGCCCTTGACGGTATTTCCGCTTACGACGCTGTCCTCAAAGCCGTAGCACCAGATCGCCGCCTCGTCGGTATCGAGGGAATTTTCAAAGGTGTTGTTGGTGATTTTGATATTTGAATTGTGGTTTCCGGCGATCGTATGGTGGTTTCCGACTCCCGCGGGATAATCGAGAAAGCGGCAGCTGTCGATCGTGATATCGCGGCAGGGAGAGGAATCCGAATAATAAACTCCGTTCCACTTGCCCGCGACCGTATTGTCGCAGATATCGAGCTGTATCGCCTCATTGTCGCCCGTCACGGCTCCGTAATAGCCTGTGAAGGAGCAGCCCGAAACGGTGACGCTGCGGCACGCCGTAAGCTCAAGCAGATGACCGCCCCGGCAGTTTTTGAAGCTGACGCCCTTGATCGTAAGGCCTGAGGCGTGACCGAGGTTCACGAGGTTGACCTCGTCCGAGGAGCCGCCCGAGCCGTCGAGGGTCCCGTTTTGGATAGTTGAATTGACGGTCTGAGAGTAGCCGCCGTTCATGCGGTTGCCCTTGAGATCCTCATTCTGAAAAAAATTGAACATCGTGCCCGAGCGCACCAATGTCGCGCCGTTGAGGTCGAGCACGGTATTTGAGCGCAGCATGACCGCCCGTCCCGTGCTGCTGACGGGATAGGTACCGGGACTCGCGACCGTAACCGTGAGCATATAGTCGGCGCTTGCCTGCTTGAGAGCGTCGGCAAGGAGCTGATAGTTTTTGTTCCCGTCGTTCCCGAGCGAAACGACGACCTGCTTCTGATCCAGAGCCGAGGCTCCGAGAGGCAGCGAGAGCGCGGCGCACGCTGTCAGACAGAGCGAGAGCGCGGCGCCGAAAACGGCTTTTGCAATGGATTTCAATGATCTTCCTCCAATTGATATACGAAAAACAACGCCTTTTTTGACGTTTTTCACAGAATAAATCAACACCGCACATTTCAGGTGTGCGTATTGTGCTGATTAAATAATACTCCCGTTTGCTGATATTGTCAACAGCGACAGAGAAAAAGCCTGGTGCGTCGGCAAAAAATGTGCGCCCGGCGGGATTTTTTTCCGAAAAGACTTGACAGCCGCAATACTTCGTGATATGATGTATTACACAAAAGGAGGTATGCTATGGACGCTCAGTTGAAGCGCGGGCTTTTGGATGTATGCGTATTGGCAGCCATAAAGGATGAGGATTCCTACGGATACAAGATGATAAAGGACATGAAGCCCTACGTCGTTCTGTCGGAATCCACGCTATATACCATCCTCAAGCGGCTGGAGGCAAGCGAAATGCTTACTGTTCGCGCCGCGGAGCACAACGGGAGGCTCCGCAAATACTACCGAATAACGGAGGCCGGCTTGAAGCGGATAGAGGACTTCAAGCGCGATTGGGCAGAGCTTATGGCTGTCTATCAATTTGTAATCAGGGGGGACGGAGATGACTAAACAGGATTTTCTCACGCGGCTCGGGGAAAGGCTCTCGGGACTGCCTGAGCAGGACGCGCTTGAGCGCGTGAATTTCTACGGCGAAATGATCGACGACCGCATGGAGGACGGACTTTCCGAGGAGGAGGCGGTCACGGAGATCGGAAACATCGACGAGGTCGTTTCGCAGATACTCGCGGACTATCCGCTCGCTAAGCTCGTAAAGGAAAATATCAAACCGAGGAGGAAGCTAAAGACTTGGGAGATCGTCGTTTTGGCGGCGGGCTCACCGATCTGGCTCTCTCTCCTGATCGCCGCCCTCGCCGTCGCGCTCTCTCTTTATATCGTGCTTTGGGCGCTTGTTCTCGTTATCTGGGCGATAGACTTATTGCTGGCGGCGGGAGTCTTGTGCGGCGTCGCCGCGGCGGTCGCCTGTTTTTCACAGGGTCTAACCTCCGAGGGGCTTGCCTCAACGGGCTTGGGATTTTTTTGCGCGGGTCTGGCGATATTTCTGTTTTTCGGCTGTCTCGCGGCGACAAAGGGATCGGCGAGACTCACGAAAAAAATTATTTTGGGAATAAAAAACCTTATCATCAAAAGGAGGGAGCGCAATGAGTAAGGCGGTAAAGGGCTGGCTTATCGCGGCTGCGGCGCTTACCGTCGCGGGGATCGCGGTGTTCGTCGGCGCACTCGCGTCAGCGGACTTCGATTTTACAAGGTTGGGAGCGAAGGAATATATGACAAACACTTTGAAGCTCGGCGCGGACTTTGAGAGAATAGATATCGACGTGCCGACAGCGGATATTAATTTTGAGAGGTCGGAGGACAAAGAGTGCGTACTGATACTCAAGGAGCGGGAAAAGATGAAGTTTTCGGCGGAGATCGAGAACAGAACTCTCGTCGTCCGCGGCGAGGACACTCGAAAATGGTTCGAGCGTCTTTTCCTCTTTGAGCGTCCCTCGATCACGGTCTTTCTGCCCAAGTCGGAATACGGCTCGCTCGCGATCAAAGCCACAACGGGGGACGTTTCCGTTCCCGAAGGGCTGAAGCTCGGCAGCCTCTCGGTCAACAGCATCACCTCGGATGTTGTATGCCGCGCCTCGGCTTCCGATTCGGTCGATATTCATCTGGCGACAGGTAAGATCGACCTATTCAGTCCAGAGGCGGGCAGCGTCAGGCTGGAAACCACCACCGGCGATATTTCCCTGAACGGCGTGAACGCCTCCGGAGATATTTACGCTTCAATGACAACGGGCGACCTGATTATGAAAAACTCCGTTATCTCGGGGCAGCTCAGCGTCGAGTGCACCACGGGCGACGTCAGGTTTGAAAGCAGCGACGCTTCGGCGATCAGCGTCAAAACGACCACGGGCGACATCACGGGAACGCTTCTTTCCGACAAGGTTATCACGGCAAGCTCAGTAACCGGCGAAATCATCGTCCCGAAGAGCTCCTTCGGCGGCGCCTGTGATTTGAAAACGACCACCGGAAAAATAAGGATAGAGATCCTAAAATAACCGACTTCAATAAAACGCAAAAACAGGATGACCCAAGGCTCGCGATGAGCGACAGGTCATCCTGTTTATTCTATTTCAAAACGATCAGCTTGACGGCGCACATCTGGATCAGTGTCGCGTCGGTTATATCCACCTTTTTATCGTGGTTGACGTTTGCAAGCTCCAGCTTGTCGGCGCTCAGCTCGATCAGCCTTGCGGAATGCATCTGTACCAAAGTCGCGTCCGTGACGTCAACCTTTCCGTCGCCGTTGACGTCGCCCAACCTTTTTTCGGGGACAGGAACGGTCGTAACAGGCTCGGTCGTCGCAGATTCGGTCGTGACAGGCGCAGTCGTCGCAGGCTCGGTGGTGACAGGCGCAGTCGTCGCAGGCTCGGTGGTGACAGGCGCAGTCGTCGCAGGCTCGGTGGTGACAGGCACAGTCGTTACCGGATTTGTTGTCGGAGCCGGAACGCTTCCGACTATTCCACTTGGATCATAGCCGCTGACATACTCTCCCCTGCCGTTGAGAGCGCGAACGGTGTAGACGCGGCTTTCTCCCTCGCCTACTCCCTTATCCTTCATCTCGGGAAAGGCGTAATCGCCGATGCGCGACCAGCCGCCGTCTGAATTCCTGTAAAAAACGCGGTAGCCGGAGGCTCCCTTGACGGCGTTCCACTTGAGATCTATTCCGCCGTTTGAGTATACAGCCTCGGTGAGGAAAGGCGCGGGGATGAAGGTTATCAGAAGTCCGCCCGTATCGTAGGCGCTCCTGTAGGTCTTGCCGTCGGCGCTTACGCAGCGGACCGTATAGATGTAGCTCCCGTTCGCCTCAACCGAGGTATCGGTGAAGGAGGTCGAGGCGACGTCGCCCAGCCTTCCCCACGAGCCGGAGTTGCTGTCCTTGCGGAAAACGCGGTACTTTTCCGCGCCGCTGACCGCTTTCCAGCTCAGCTTAACGCCGTCGTATTCGTTGGCGGCGGATCTCAGCTCCGGCGTCGGGAGATTATTATTTGCCGCCAACGAGGACGTCGAGGCGTTGATCTTCTGATTTCCGCCTGAATTTGAGGAAAGGCTGTTCTGTCCCATCGCGACCGTGATATTTGAGTTATTGATCTGTATGCCGTAGCCGCCGCAGCCCGTGACCGTATTTGCCTGGACGGTCTTTACGGTCGCGGAGGACGAAAAGAATATCCCGGTGCCTCCGCAGTTCCTGACGAGATTTCCGTAAACCGTGCCGACGTTTGAGCCGGAAACCGAAACGCCCTCGGCGCCCTCGGAGGTAATGCCGTTGAGGGAGACCTCCTTTACGCCGCTGCCGCTGTAAACGCAAAGCGCCGGACTGCTCTTTGAATAAAGAGTGTTTCCGATAACGGCGCAGCCGCTTGCGGGCTCGTCGGTCCTGACCTTGTACTGACCGTCAATATAGCTGCTCGACTTGGTGATATAGAGCGGGGTCTCGCTCGTACCCGAAACGGTGTTGCCCTCGACGCTCACGCTTCCGCCGCTTATCATAATGCCGTTTCCGTAGTTTCCGCTTATCACGTTGTTCTCTACGACGCTGTCCTCAAAGAAGTAGCACCATATCGCCGTCTCGTAGGTGTCGAGGCTGTTTTTGAAAACATTGTCGGTTATCCTGATCCCCGAGTTGTGGATGCCCTTGAGGGTGTGGTGATTTCCTACGCCCGAGGGATAATCGTTGAATTCGCAGCGGTCAACGGTGATATTCCTGCAAACGGTGTTGTCCGAGAGATACACCCCGTTCCAGGTGCCGCCGGCGCTGTTGTTGCAGATATCGAGCTGGATCGCCTCGTTGTCGCCGGTCGCGTCGCCATTGTAGCCCGTGAAGGAGCAGCCTGTTATCCGCGAATCCCTGCACCCTGTCATCTCGATAAGATGACCGCCTCGGCAGTTTCTGAAATCGACGTTTTCTATGAGGATATCCGAGGCGTGACCGAGATTTACAAGATTTACCTCGTCCGAGGAGCCGCCCGATCCGTCGAGAACACCGTTTCTTATGCCGAAATTACAGGTCTGGTCGTAGCCGCCGTTGTCGCGCGAGCCGTTGAGATCCTCGTTCTGAATGAAATCGTACATCTCGCCGCCGCGCACCAGGGTCGAGCCGTTAAGGTCGAGCATGGTATTCGAGCGCATCATCAGGGCGCGGCCGGAGCTGCTGACAGTATAAGTGCCCTTCTTGGCTATTCTGATCGTGAGATCGCTGCTGCTGTCAGCCTGATACAAAGCGTTGGTGAGCTTATAAAAATTCTCATAACCGTCGCTTCCGAGTTCTATGGTCACGATCCTCGGTGAAAGCGCCGCTGCTCCCGACGCGGCAGGGATTGCCGCGGGCAAAGCGAGTCCAAGCGCCAGCGCGGAACAGAGCGCCGCTCTTTTTATTCTTTTCATGATCCGCCTCCGTAATAGTTTTGATATCTTTATTATAATGCCGCTTTTTAAAAAGTCAACCGAAAACGCGCCGGCGGGCGCTTTCTCCGCGCGCCATGGGCGCTTTATCCGTGCGCCATGGGCGCTTTATCCGCCTTTTTGGAGGTTAAAATAAACCGCAAACTTCCTGCAACGGCGGGTCAAAAATCGTTCTGACCGCCGCCTTATACTAATCTCAGATAAAAAGTGGCCGCAACGCCCTTTGGCGTTGTGGGGAGAGGAGGAGCCGCAACGCGCGCACGACAACGGTCACGCTTGACCGTTGTCAGCAAGCACAGCGAGCGACGACAAGACGACAACGAAGTATTGCGGAAAACAGACCGCAAAGATTGTCTATTTTTTATTTGAGTTTACTATTATTATTTCATTTCCCGTGAAAAAAGGATTTCCGTTATTCGAAACTTTGTATTTTTTGCCATACAAAAAACAGCCCGATCACGAAAGGTCGGGCTGAGGGATTTTTTATCAGAGCTTTTTGATGCACTGCTTGAAGGTTTCAAGAACATACCACGCGTCGTCGTCGCTGAGGGTAGAGTTCATGGGAAGGGTGAGCTGGTTCTTGTGCATATTGTAGGCGTTGGGGTAATCGAGGATCCTGAAGCCCTTGTTGCTGTATGCCGAGAGCATGGGCAGGGGCTTGAAATGGACGTTGCACATCACTCCGTTTTCCGCCATCATATTGTAGAATTTGTTGCGGTACTCGTCGTTCTTTCCGATGAAGCGCACAAAATAGAGATGTCCGCTGCTGCGATGGTTCTCGTCGCAGTGATTGAGCACCTGTACAGGCAGATCCTTGAGCTCCTCGTTATAGAGCCTGATGAGCTGATGACGGCGCTCGAGCATTTTGTCATATCTCTTGAGCTGGGCAACGCCGATCGCCGCGTGAACGTCGGTCATATTACATTTATACTGCGTGTCCACGACGTCGTATTCCCAGGAAGCGACCTTGTTCTTGGCGTAGGCGTCCTTGGTCTGACCGTGGAGCGACCAGAGCATATACTGCTTGTAAAGCTCGTCCTCGTCGATAGCCTCGTGGGCTTTGTGAACAGCCGCGCCGCCCTCGGCGGTGGTCATATTCTTTACGGCGTGAAAGCTGAAATTGGTAAAATCAGCGATCTCGCCGCACATTTTTCCGCCGCGCTGCGCGCCGAAGGCATGAGCCGCGTCCGCGATAACAAAAACCCTGCCGAACTTCTCCTGAAGCTCGTTTCTCGGCTCAAAAATGCTCTTTTTGCGCTCGACAGCCTCGAATATCCTGTCGTAGTCGCAGACGATGCCGGCAAGGTCAACGGCAATGATCGCCTTGGTGTTGTGGTTGATCGCCGCCTCCATCTTGTCGTAGTCCATCTCGTAGCTGCCGCTGCTGCAGTCTATCATAACGGGCTTCGCGCCGACATGATAGATCACCGACGCCGACGCGGTGTAGGTGTATGCGGGCACGATGACCTCGTCTCCGGGACCGATGCCGAGGATACGAAGGGTAAGCTCCGCGCAGGAGGTCTGCGACGAAAGACAAACCGCGCGCTGAACGTGGCAATAGTCGGCGATACGGCTCTCAAACAGCTTTGTCTCCGGACCGGTCGTGATCCAGCCCGACTTTACGACCTTAACTACTTCATCTATTTCCGCCTGAGTGATATCCGGCGGTGAAAAAGGAATTTTTCTCATATTGCAATCTCCTGAAAGAAATCGAATAAGCTTGTTTATCATCCCAGATTATACACCAAGCGCCGCCCGATGTAAAGATTTCCGCGAAAGTTTGGAGAAATAACCAATTTGTCGAAAAATTTTTCCTGTTATACTGTTTCTGTTTAGGGCAAATCAGCGCTTTTTTGACCCAGATTTCATCATCAGGTACTTGTCGCGGGTCGCCATTCCGCCCCTGATATGCCTTTCCCGCTTATTCAGCTCAAGCACCTCGCGAACGCGCCGGAAAAGCGCGGGATTTATCATCCTCAGCCTCGCGGTCACATCCTTGTGCACCGTGCTCTTGCTGACCCCGAAATGCGCCGCCGCAGCCCGGACGGTCGCCTTTTGCTCTATTATGTACTCGCCGAGCATCACGGCTCTCTTTTTTTCCATGGCAAAAACCTCCCATGGCAATATATGCCGCGGGAGGTTTCAATATTCTGTATTGTCGCGCGCCGCCTGTCAGAGCTGCGCCAGCCGCTGCTCTCCTACCTGCTCGATCAGCTCTCCGATATTTTCACGGTTGTAATAAACCGGCGGAACAAAGCCCGCCTCGGCGCATTTCTTTTCCTTTAGCTTTATCCTCAGCAGGTGGACCGCCAAAACGGAGACGACCGCGACCAGAGCCAGCAAGAAGAATACCGCGAGCTGTCCCAGATTGTTTTTGCCCGGCACCGCGCCCGAAAATGCGTAGATCGTCAAAAACGAGAGCGCAGCCGCCAGCAGACCCCAGATAACATATCCCGACCTTGTCCAGGGCTTTTGAAAGCCCGACCAAGGCTGCTGAGCGCCGCAGCCCGGACAGATCACCTTGTCGCACACGGAATTATAGACGTGCTCCTTGTTGATCTCGCGAAACAGCCTGTCGTCCTTCTCGGTCAGGTTCCGAGCCGCCGTGCTTTGGGTATGGCTCTTGACGTCGTCCTTTTTTGACTGCGAATTCAAAGCGTGATAGCCGCCCTGAGCCTCCGCCTTCAGAAGGTAAGGCGCAAGGTAGTCTCCCCCGCACGAAGGGCATCTGAATTTGATATACCGCTTCTGAGACGCCGTGACCGTCAGGGTCACTCCTCCTGTCGGGATCTTCATTGCGTATCCGCTTCCTTTCCTGCCGGCTTTTGCCTCTGCCGCTTATTCGAGCAGTTTGTCGATATCAGCCATATACTTTTCGTAATCGAAATCGTCGTCCTCGCTCTTTGCCGCTGCGGGCATTACGTTTTCCTCGGAATGTTTTCCGCGGTTCCTTGTCTGACGGCTCGCGCCATGGGCGCTTTTGCCCTTGCCCGAGCGGTAGCGCTGCTGAGCCTGCTGCCTTTTTTCGCTCTCGACCATCTTTTTGATCTCGCGCTCGTCGCGGCGCTTCGCCTGCAGAAGAAGCTCCTCGACCTCCTCCTGCTCCTTCTTTTCCTTTTTGCGCCTCTCGTCGCCGAAGGCGAGGTCGCCGAGGAACAGTCCGAATATCCCCGCTACGAGATAGACGATAAGCAGAACGATATTTGTAAACTGAGAAAAGCCGCCGTAGTAGATCAGCATTGAAAACAGAAAAGCAATCGGCGCGAACAGAGCGAAAAGGAAGTCAAGTCCGTGCTTCGCGCAGAAAAGCGCCGAACAGCCGACCTGCGTAAGAAGCATGACGACGTAAAGCGCGACGGGCTGAAGATTCACCAGCGCCGGCAGTCTGAATATCGCGGGCACGATCAAAAACACTCCGAAGATGATCGCCGCGTAGGGAATATATTTCTTTAATCCGTTCATAGCCTTCTCCAATCCTTTGTTCCGAGCAGTATATTATGGAACCTTTCAACTCTATTATAACGCATTTTTACAAAAAATCAAGCAATGGGATTTTTTCGTTGACATTGTCGTTCAAATGGACTAAAATAGAAAGGTAATAATGCTAAGGAGAGGTGAAATTGAATGGACGCAGACGGAAACAAAGGCGCTGTTCCGGGGCGAAGTAGCATGACCGCCGACGGCGTTCATTCTGTTTCGGATACCAATCACAGATTCGTATAGCCCAAGAACACGTCTTTCCCGCCTGGGCAGGCGCCGACGCTCGGCGCTCGCCCGATATTCAATCAGGAGGAAAGATGATGATTCAGGTAAACGTGACCCTCACGGAAACCATCAAGGTTTTGCTTGAGGAAAAAAAATACAACACCCTGAGAGATATCCTCGTCACCATGAAGCCGTTTGACATCGCGGCTGTTTTCGAGGAGCTCCAGGACGAAAAAACGCCTATTCTTTTCAGGATACTGCCCAAGGAGCTTGCCGCCGAGACCTTTATCGAGATGGACGAGGACACCCAGGAGTTTTTGATCCACGGCTTTTCGGACAGCGAGCTCAAGGAAGTGGTCGACGAGCTGTTTGTCGACGACGCGGTAGACCTGATTGAGGAAATGCCCGCGAACGTCGTAAAAAGGATCCTGCGCCAGGCGGACAAGGATATGCGCCGCGAGATCAACGAGCTCTTAAAATACCCCGAGGACAGCGCGGGCTCGATCATGACCACGGAGTTTATCGTCCTCCGTCCCGATATGACCGCTGAAATGGCGATCAAGCGCATCAGGCGCACGGGCGTAGACAAGGAAACGATCTACACCTGCTACGTCACCGACGACAACAGCAAGCTGATAGGCATTACCTCCGTCAAGGATCTGCTGCTTGCCGACGACGACAAGGTGGTCAGGGATCTGATGGAAGAAAACGTGATCTCGGTTTTCACTCTCGACGACCAGGAACAGGTCGCGCAGATCTTTTCAGCTTATGATTTTCTCGCCGTTCCCGTCGTGGACAAGGAGCAGCGTCTTGTGGGTATCGTCACCATCGACGACGCGATCGACGTTATCCAGGAAGAGGCGACCGAGGATATCGAAAAGATGGCGGCGGTACTGCCGTCGGATAAGCCCTACATGAAAACCAGCGTCTGGGGCATTTACAAAAAGCGTGTCCCGTGGCTGCTGATACTCATGCTCTCGGCGACCTTTACCAGCACCATAATCTCATCGTTCGACTCGGTTCTGGCTCAGGTGCTGATACTTTCGTCGTTCATCCCGATGATCACCGGCTCCGGCGGAAACGCCGGCTCTCAGGCGTCGGTTTCGGTCATCCGCGCGCTGTCGCTGGGAGAGATCGAATTCAAAAGTATGTTCAAGGTGCTTTGGAAGGAGTTTCGCGTTGCTATCTTCTGCGGACTCACCCTTGCCGCAGCGAACTTCATCAAGCTGATGATATTTGACCTGCGAGGGCACGAGAACGGCTTCTTCATCGCGCTGGTAGTTTCGCTGACCCTTGTGGGCACGATCATCATGGCAAAGATAGTCGGCTCGAGTCTGCCGCTGCTCTCAAGCAAGATCGGACTTGACCCGGCGGTTATGGCTAACCCGCTCATCTCAACGGTCTGCGACTCGCTCTCGCTGCTTATTTACTTTGCCGTAGCGAAAAGCATTTTACATCTTTAAAAGGCAGCGCCGCGTGTCCGAAGCATACGGTATTGCCTAAACATCTCAGACAAATATGAAAAAACGAAGAAGAAAAACAAAAAGGCTGAAACCGATACAGAAATTTGTCGCGGGAGCGTCGCTGATAATCGCCGTTCTGGTCATCGCGATAATAATAACGGCGGCTAACAGCGGAAACCGGCAGGAGCCCGACAGCGAAGCGACAACTGCTCCGGCAACAGCCGTTCCCGCGGAAAAGACCTCGCATTATATCAACGGCGTCGGAGTTACCGCTCAAGGCAGCACCGACGAGGTCGCGGCGTGCGAAACCTACGCGCTCTCGGCGCTGATGGGATATTTGAAAATAGATTTTGACGTCAAGGACTTCGGCGAGAACTACCTGATAAAAAGCCCGATAAGCTATGACGACGATTTTAACCGCTGCGGTCCCGATATGTACACCGCCTTTGCGGGCGACCTCGAGGAGGGCTATGGGATCTACGCGCCCGCGATGACGAGCTCGATCAACAGCTTTCTCTCGGCAAAGGGCAGACGCGAGCGGGCAAGCGATATTTACGGCAAGACCCTCGAGGAGCTTTGCCGGGAATATATCGACCGCGATATACCCGTTATGATCTGGGCGAACGCCTATATGCAGGAGCCCGAGGAATACGTCACCTGGATAGTCGACACCGTCGACGAGAACGCGAGAACCAAAAAGGGAGAGCTCTTTGAATGGCCGTGCAACGAGCATTGCATGCTGCTTATCGGCTACGACGAGGACAGCTACTTCCTGTCCGATTCGGTCGCGGGCGAGATCTCCGAGTTCGACAGGGAGGACAGCGAAAAAAGCTATGCCGGCTTCGGACGGCAGGCGATCGTTATCCAATAGTTTTTATTCTATCTTCTAATAAAGCTCTGTTATGAAGTAACCGTTGTCAATAGCGCAGGGTCACCAAAAATGCAAGAATAGAATTGTATAAAATGCAGGCAGCGCCGGCCTCAAGCCGACGCTGCTTTTTCTTTGCCTTATTGAGTCTGACAACACGGCTCCTGCGGCGCGCCGCCGCTCTTCCCTCGCGCTGTCTTTTGTGCAGCCATCCGAGCATGATCGCGCTCGCCGAGCCGCCGACCGCGTAGATTATAAAGATATACAAACAGAAATTTGCCATTGCTTTTCCCTCCGTCAAAAATAATTTTTCGCTCTTTCAAAGCTTCTATTACTATTATAAGCGGAGAGGTGTCCCGAAAAAAGGACAATGCTCGCCAATTCTCGAAAATTTATTCGAGTTTTTGGTGCTTGAAGCGACGGCGCAAGGGCGCATTTTTTTCGCGGCTTCTCCGGGGCTTGTTTCATAAATCCTCAGGCGTTTTTTAGGGGAATACCTTCATAATATGTACTGAATAAACGACGACACGCCGTCGTCGTTTTACCAAAACACAATCAAGCTTATGTTTTGGCTCAAAATCCGCGATTTTGATTCAGTGCATATTTATAAATCTGCTCACGCAAAGAAAGCGTTTCTTTGCGTGGTGCAAGAGTTTTGAACGTTTACGTTCAAAACTCTTGCACTTAAACAATTCAAAAACTGTAATAATGTCAGATGATTTCTGTGTTTTTGAATTGTTCAGCAGATATTTCATAAGACAGCAAAAAACGAAAAAACCATTCGGAGGGCAGCTCAAAATTAAAAATACTTGCTTTTTTTTCCGATTTGTGATAAAGTGTATACGATAATATTATTGGAGGTAATGAAACTTGAAAAAACCCGATAAAAGAGAAAACATCAATCTGTTTTTCTCGGCATTCCTGATAATCGCGTATATCGTCTGCGCGTATTTCTTCACCAAATTCACCTCGTCCCTGCCGCCCGTCGCGGGACAGCTCATAACTGTCGCCGTTTACGCGGTGTTCGGTCTGCTGGTGTTCTACGCCACAAGAGTAGGAGACGGCAAGGCTGTCAAGCGCTTTTCGCCCCTGACGCTTATCATTTTGGTCGTTCCCTCGCTTTACATCATCGTGGCTTCGGTCGTGAAGTTCCTTCCTCTCAACAACATCTTCGCGCCCAATGAAACCACCGGAGCGGTAAGCGTTATCGTTATTCTCGCAAGCGTAGCGCTGGGCTACGGCATCCCCTACACCTTTGTCAGCGGCTTTGAGCTTGAAAAAGAGAACACGGAGAATGATACCGACACGGTGCTCGAGGGCGGCGTAGAGGCAGATATCCTCTCCGAAGTTGAAAACGAGGAAATCACCGAGGAAGCGGTAGAGGAGCTCAAGGAGGCGGAAGCGGAAGCGGAAGAAGCCGCCGAAGAACCCGCCGAGGAAACTGTCGAGGAACCCGCGGAGGAGCCCTCCGAGGAATAATCGCAAGCATCATTAAAGGGACTGACCCAAGTCAGCCCCTTATTTTTTTGCCGTATTTTGTTGAGACGATACCGCGTTTCAGGCGCGCGGTGTCGACTTATTCTATTCTCAATTAAAAGACTTTTAATTGAGAATGGTATTATTTGAGAATAGTATCAATCCTCTTCCTTCCTGTCGAGCATACACTCTACGAGCACAGCCTTCTGAGCGTGGAGACGGTTCTCCGCTTCCTCGAAGATCTCCTCGGCGTGAGCCTCAAATACTTCCTCGGTGATCTCCTCCTCGCGGTGAGCGGGCAGGCAGTGGAGCACCATGCAGTCGTCATTCGCGGCGGCAAGCAGCTCCTTGTTGATCTGATAGCCCTCAAACGCCGCCTCGCGGATCTTCTTCTCTTCCTCCTGACCCATGGACGCCCATACGTCCGTCACAAGCACGTCGGCGTTTTTCGCAGCCTCCTTGGGATCGGTCACGATCTCAAACCTTTCGCCGAAGGCTTTTCCGAATTCAAGGATATGCTCGGGCGGCATATAGTCGGCGGGACAAGCCGCGGAAAAGCTCATGCCCGTGCGCAGAGCGCCGACAATGAGGGAATTCATCATATTGTTGCCGTCGCCGATGAAGCACATTTTCAGACCCTCGAGCTTGCCCTTGAACTCGCGGATGGTCATGAGATCGGCAAGCACCTGGCAGGGATGGCAGTAATCGGTAAGACCGTTGATGATCGGGATTGAGCCGTATTCGGCAAGAGCCTCGACCTCGCTCTGGGCAAAGGTGCGGATCATGATCGCGTCAACAAAGCGCGAGAGCACGCGGGCGGTGTCCTGAACGGGCTCTCCCCTGCCGATCTGCAGGTCGTTTGAGCTCAAAAACAACGGATAACCGCCGAGCTGGGTCATTCCCACCTCAAAGGATACGCGGGTGCGGGTGCTGGATTTCTCAAAGATCATTCCCAGGGTCTTGCCGCTAAGCAGCTTGTGCTCGATTCCGTGCTTCTGCTCGTATTTGAGCTGGTCTGCGAGGTTCAGGGTGTGGATTATTTCTTCCGTCGTCCAGTCCTCGAGCTTGAGTAAATGTTTCATTTATTTCTCTCCTGTCTCTTTAAGTGTTTTGTCAAGTATTTTGACCGCCTCATCTATCTCCTCGCGGGTGATAACGAGCGGCGGCAGCATTCTGAGTACGTCCTTGGCGGTGATGATAAGCAAGCCGTTTTGTACGCATTTGGCGGCGATATCGTGAGCGTCTCCCTCGATTTCGATGCCGACCATCAGTCCCATCCTGCGAACGCTCCTTACGCCCTCGAGCGCGAGCAGCTTTTTCTCGAGATAAGCGCCCTTCTCGTTCACTCCGTCGAGGAAGCCCTCGGCGGTGAGGGTGTCGAAAACGTAGTTGGCTCCCGCGCAGACAACGGGATTAGCGCCGAAGGTCGTGCCGTGAGTCGAGGGCGACATCACGTCCCTGAGCTTTTCGGAGCACATGCAAACGCCTATCGGGAGACCGCCGCCGAGCCCCTTCGCTACTGTCGCGAGATCGGGCTTTACGCCGTAATTCTCAAAGGCAAAGAGCTTTCCGGTTCTTCCCGCGCCCGTCTGGACCTCGTCGATGATGACGAGGATATCGCGCTCGCCGCAAAAGTCGACCAGCTGTCTTACATATTCGCGGTCGAGGATATTCACGCCTCCCTCGCCCTGGATGAGCTCAAGCATAACGGCGCAGGTCTTTTCGTCAGCCGCCGCTTTCAGCGCCGAGATATCGTCAGCCTCAACATATTTGAAGCCCTCGGTGAACGGGAAGAAATAGTTGTGGAAAACATCCTGCCCCGTTGCCGAAAGGGTCGTCACCGTTCTGCCGTGAAAGGAGTTGCAGAGGGTGATGATATCGCTTCTGCCCTCGCCGTACTTGTCGAAGCTGTACTTTCTGGCGACCTTTATCGCGCATTCGTTAGCCTCGGCGCCGCTGTTGCCGAAGCAGACCTTTGCCATGCCCGTATACTCGCAGAGCTTTTCGGCGAGATTCGCGGGCTGCTCGTTATAAAAATAGTTTGAAACGTGCTGAACGGTACTCGCCTGCCTTGTGACAGCCGCGATCCAGCCGTCATCGCAGTAGCCGAGGCTGTTCACGCCGATGCCCGAGCTTACGTCGATATATTTTTTTCCGTCCTCATCCCAGGCGACAGCGCCCTTGCCTCTGACAAGAGCGACGTCGTACCTGCCGTAGGTGCGCATTATATATTTCAGATCTTTTTCCTTGGTAGTCATTTTTCAGTTTCCTTTGTTATTATATGAAAAAATATAAACGTCCTCGCGCTTCTCGAAGCCGAAGTCGCTCCAGAAGCCCTGACCCGTCAGATTGTCGGTGTAACAGAAGATATGAGTTTTGTCGATGCCGTCCGCCGCGATCTTCTCGATCGCGCGCTCGGCGAGGCTGTGACCGATGCGCCTGCGCCTGTACTCGGGCAGCACCGCCTGATGATGGATAAAGCCGCGTCTGCCGTCGTGCCCCGCGAGCACGGTACCGACGATTTTTCCGTCGATAACCGCTACCTGGCTCATACCCTCGTTGCGCCTGAGATAACGCTCGATCTGCTCCCGCTCGTCCGCGCGGGACAGGGCGCGCCTCGAGGTGATCTGCCAGAGCGCCAGCACCTCGTCGTAGTCGTCAATTGTCATCGGTCTGATTATCATAAGCATTTTTCCTTTAGGTAATACCGCGCAATTCAGGTATGCGGATTGCGCAGCAAGATTTTTCGTCAGCGCGCACAGTCAAATTAAGGTAAGGCTGACGCCTTGCCGAGATTTTTCGGCAGCCTGACGGAATAATAAAAGGCAGGGCGCACGCCGCGAATCGTGCGGTGTTGCCTTTAGTAAAACATCGTTCCGATACCCTCGTCGCTGAACAGCTCGAGGATGATGGAGTGCTCGATCCTGCCGTCGATGATATGGGCGCGGCTCACGCCGTTGCGCACCGCCTCAACGCAGCAGTCGATCTTTGGGATCATGCCGCCCTTGATTATGCCGTCGCGCTTGAGCATCGGGACCTCGCTGACATTTACAACGGGTATCAGCGAGTCGGGGTCATAGACGTTCCTGAGAAGTCCTCTGATATCTGTCATCAGAATAAGCTTTTTCGCGCCGAGCTTGGCGGCGATCTGAGCCGCGGCGAGGTCGGCGTTGATATTATATACGTTTCCGTCGTAGCCGCCCGCTACGGTCGCTACGATGGGGATATAGCCGTCTCTGAGCACCATTTTTATCGGGTCGGGATTCACCTCGCGGATCTCTCCGACGAAGCCCAGATCGGCGGGTCCCGAGGCGAGCTTGTCCGCCATCAGCAGCCTGCCGTCGAGTCCGCAGAGTCCGAGCGCCTTTCCGCCGTGACTCTCGAGGAGCTGAACAAGGCTCTTGTTGACCTTTCCCGCGAGCACCATCTGAACGATATCAATGGTCTCGCCGTCGGTCACGCGCATCCCGTTCTCGAATCTGCTCTCCTTGCCGACCGCGTCAAGCATGGCGTTGATCTCGGGGCCGCCGCCGTGCACAAGCACAACGTTTATTCCCACAAGCTGCATAAGCACCAGATCGCTCATCACCGCCGCCTTGAGGTTTTCGTTTATCATCGCGTTGCCGCCGTATTTTACAACGATGGTCTCGCCTGTCCATTTTTTGATATAGGGCATAGCCTGGATCAGTACCTTTGCCCGCTTTGCATTGTCCATTCAGTATTTCCCCCGGAAAATCAAGTTCTGTAATCTCCGTTGATTTTTACGTAATCGTAAGTCAGATCGCAGCCGTAAGCCTCCGCTTCGGCGCTGCCGTCGCCGAGCCTGACTATTATCGTTATCTCCTTTTCGAGCAGGATCTCCTTTGCTTTATCCTCGTCAAAGGCCAGTCCGCAGCCGTTGCCGCAAACCATGATCTCGCCCTTTGCCGATTTGTAGGAGACGTCGATCCTGCTCACGTCCGTATAAGCGCCGCTGTAGCCGATCGCGCAGAGGATCCTGCCGCAGTTCGCGTCCGCGCCGAACATAGCCGCCTTAACAAGGCTCGAGCAGATTATGCTTTTTGCGATGGTTTTTGCCGAATCGATGTTTTCGGCTCCGCTCACCCGGCAGATCAAAAGCTTTGTCGCGCCCTCTCCGTCGGCGGCGAGCTTTTTCGCGACCTCCTTGAAAGCCAGAGTAAGCGCATCGGTGAAGCTCCTGTAAGCCTCGTCCTTTTCGGTGATCTCGCGGTTGCCCGCAAGTCCCGACGCCATTATCGCGAGGGTGTCGTTCGTTGAGGTATCTCCGTCGACGCTGACCATATTGTAGCTGACGTCCGCAGCCTCGATCAGCGCTTCCCTCAGCATTTCCGCCGAGACAGCCGCGTCTGTGGTGACGAAGGAAAGGGTCGTTCCCATATTGATATGTATCATGCCGCTGCCCTTGGCGATGCCGCCGATCACGACTCTCTTTCCGTCGAGCTCAAGCTCGACCGCCCACTCCTTTTTCACGGTGTCGGTGGTCATGATCGCCTCCGCGGCGTTCGCACTGCCATCCCTTGAGAGACTGCCGCGCATTTTCTCAACGCCCGCCCTGATCGGCTCGAGAGGCAGGGGCTGACCGATGACGCCTGTTGAGGCTACGATCACGTCGTCCTCCGCTACTCCCAGAGCGTCGGCGGCGAGAGCGCACATCGCGCGCGCCTTCTCCATACCGTCCGGGTTGCAGGCGTTGGCGTTGCCCGAATTGACGATCACCGCCTGGGCGACTCCGTTTTTGAGGTGCTCGCGGGAAACCAGTATCGTATCGGATTTCACGAGATTCTTTGTAAATATCGCCGCGGCGCTGCAGGGGCGCTCGCAGTATATCAGCGCGAGGTCGCGCTTGTCCGAAACGGGCTTTTGCGGCTCGTTTTTGCGCATGGCTTCGGTTTCAAAGCCCGCGTTCGTAGCCGCCTTGACTCCCGCGCAGACTCCCTGAGCGGTAAAGCCCAGAGCGGCGGTCACGCCGCCCTCGATAAATTTTATTTTTTCCATATCGGTAATCAGAACGCGGGCGGAACGATGACCAGTCCCGCGGTCTCCTCCAATCCGAAGATGATATTCATATTTTGGATCGCCTGACCCGCTGCGCCCTTTACCATATTGTCGATCGCGGCGCAGGCTACGAGCTTGCCCGCTCGCATGTCATGGTGCAGGGAAACGTCGCAGAAGTTGGAATAGCGAACGTTGTGGATATCGGCGCATTTTCCGTCATCGAGAAGCCTTACAAAAAACTCGTCCCTGTAAAAATCCTCGTAGGCGGCTCTGATCTCCTCAAAGCTCACGCCGTCCTTTATATCTGCGTAAACCGTGGCGAGTATTCCTCTGTTCACGGGCAGAAGGTGCGGCACAAAGGTGATCGTCACGTCCTCTCCGCTGAGCCTCGAAAGCGTCTGCTCGATCTCAGGGGTATGGCGGTGAGAGGCGACCTTATAGGCGTGGAAGCCCTCGTTGAGCTCCGGGAAATGATTTCCCTGGGTGGGCTTCCTGCCCGCGCCCGTCACGCCGCTCTTGCAGTCGCAGATAATGCCCTTGGTGCTGACAAGACCCCTTGCGACAGCCGGAGCGATCGCGAGAGGCGAGCAGGTGGTATAGCAGCCGGGATTGGCTATAAGCCTTTTGCCCTTGATCTTATCCCTGAAAAATTCGGGCAGACCGTACACGCTCTCCTCATGAAGCTTTTTATTGAGGAAGGTGCCGCCGTACCATTCCTCGTATTCCTCCTCGCTCTCGAGGCGGAAATCCGCGCCGAGGTCGATGAACGCCTTTCCCTTCTCCATGCAGGAGGCGGCAAGCTCCTGAGAAAGTCCGTGAGGCAGCGCGGCGAAGATCACGTCGCTCTTTTCTACCACGGCGTCCTGATTCTCACAAATCATATCGTTCATAAATTTGTAGGCGGGATAGACGTCGCTGAGTCTCTTTCCCTCAAAGGAAACCGAGCTGATCGCCGCGATCTCCGCCTGAGGATGCGCTGTCAAAAGCCTTACCAGCTCCGCGCCCGCGTAGCCCGTAGCGCCTACAATACCTGTTTTTATCATTGCTGTTACTCCTAATTATGATCTATTATATTTTTTCCGCGAGCCGCTTTACCCTTTTTGCCTGCGCCTTTACCGCTTCGGGGGCGGGACCTCCGAACGCGGTGCGCTGTGAAACACATTTTTCAAGGGAGATCGCGTCGTATACGTCCTCGGTGAAAACGTCGCAGACCTTTTGGTATTCCCCGATCGGCAGACTCTCGAGATCGGTGCCGAGCTCGATGCATCTCGCTACCAGCTCGCCGGTCGCCTTGTAGGCGTCGCGGAAGGGCACGCCGTTCTTTGTCAGCCAGTCGGCGCAGTCGGTGGCGTTGATGAAACCGCCCGCCGCCGCCTTTCTCATATTTTGGGGGATGACTCTCATGGTGTCGAGCATCGGGGTGAAGGCGGTAAGGCACATCTTGACGGTATCGACCGCGTCGAAGATCGCCTCCTTGTCCTCCTGCATATCCTTGTTGTAAGCGAGGGCGATGCCCTTCATGACCGTGAGCAGGGTCATGGTGTCGCCGAATACCCTTCCGCTCTTGCCGCGCACCAGCTCGGCGATATCGGGGTTCTTCTTCTGGGGCATGATGGACGAGCCCGTGGAAAAGGCGTCGTCAAGCTCGACAAACTTGAATTCCCAGCTGCACCATAAGATCATTTCCTCGGAAAAGCGGCTGAGATGAACCATGATGATCGAGAGCACAGAGGCGAACTCGATGCAGAAATCCCTGTCGGAGACCCCGTCGAGGGAGTTGTTGGTGATCCTCTCAAAGCCGAGAAGCTCTGCGGTCACCGTCCTGTCGATCGGATAGGTCGTTCCGGCGAGGGCGCAGGAGCCGAGCGGCATTTCGTCCATACGTCTGAGGCAGTCGTCGAGACGCGAGATATCGCGCAGGAGCATTTCCGCGTAGGCGAGCAGATGGTGCCCGAAGGTTATCGGCTGCGCCCTTTGGAGGTGGGTATAACCGGGCATCACGGCGTCGTAATACTCCTCCGCCTTGCCCGCGATCACCTTAAGCAGCTCCGCGACGAGTCCTCTGACGTTCACGACCTCTTTTTTGAGGTAGAGCTTAATGTCCAGCGCGACCTGGTCGTTTCTGCTGCGCGAGGTGTGGAGCCTCTTGCCGTTGTCGCCTATCCTTCTGGTGAGCTCGCCCTCGATAAAGGTGTGGATATCCTCGGCGTCGGGGTCGATCTTGAGCTCTCCGCTGTCGATATCGGCAAGGATCCCCCTAAGACCCGCGATAATGTCCTCGCTGCTCTCGGGTGAGATTATCCCGCATCTTCCGAGCATGGTCGCGTGAGCGATGCTGCCCTCGATATCCTCGCGGTACATCCGGCTGTCAAACGAGATCGAGCTGTTGAAATCGTTGGTGGTTTTTGAAAGCTCCTTCTTGAATCTGCCCTTCCAAAGCTGCATTTTTATTCTCCTCTAAAAAACACGTTTTGGGCAGGGTTGTTTCTCCCTGCCCGATTTGTGAAGCTATTGTTATTTTATTTGATAAGACCCTTCTTGGCGCGAACCTTGATGGGAAGTCCGAAGAGGTTGATGAAGCCCGCGCTGTCGTTCTGGTCGTAAACCTCGTCCTCGTCAAAGGTGGCGATCTCCTCGTCATAGAGCGAGTAGGGGCTTGTCACGCCGGCGTCGATGATGTTGCCCTTGTAGAGCTTGAGCTTCACCTCGCCCGTGACGTATTCCTGAGTGCTGTCAACGAAGGCTGACATCGCCTCGCGCAGAGGGGTGTACCACTTGCCGTTGTATACGAGGTCGGCAAAGGCGTTGGCAAGGTTCATCTTGTAGTGCAGGGTGTCCTTGTCAAGGCAGATCTCCTCGAGCTTCGCGTGAGCGGCATAGAGGATCGTTCCGCCGGGAGTTTCATAAACGCCGCGCGCCTTCATGCCCACAAGACGGTTCTCGACGATATCGGTGATGCCGATTCCGTTTCTGCCGCCGATCTCATTGAGCTTCTCGATGATCTCGACCGAGCCTGTCTCCTCGCCGTTGAGCTTTACGGGGACGCCCTTCTCAAAGCTCAGGGTGACATATTCGGGCTTGTCGGGAGCCTGCTCGGGAGAGACGCCCATCTCCAGGAAGCCTTCCTTGTTGTAGGTCGGCTCGTTCGCGGGATTCTCAAGGTCGAGTCCCTCGTGGCTGAGGTGCCAGAGGTTCTTGTCCTTGGAATAGTTGGTCTCTCTGTTTATCTTGAGGGGGATATTCTTAGCCTCGGCGTAAGCGATCTCCTCCTCGCGGGATTTGAACTCCCAGGTTCTCCAGGGAGCGATGATCTTCATGTCGGGAGCGTAAGCCTTGATAGCGAGCTCAAAGCGGACCTGATCGTTGCCCTTGCCTGTGCAGCCGTGGCAGATAGCGTCCGCGCCCTCCGCCTTGGCGATCTCAACGATCCTCTTGGCGATAACGGGACGGGCAAAGGAGGTTCCGAGAAGGTACTTGCCCTCGTAAACGGCGCCCGCCTTGAGGGTCGGGAAAACGTATTCCTCGACAAACTCCTTGTTGAGATCCTCGATATAGAGCTTGGAAGCGCCGGTGGCGATCGCCTTCTCCTCGAGTCCGTCGAGCTCGGTTCCCTGACCGACGTTGCCCGAAACCGCGATGACCTCGCAGTTGTCATAGTTTTCCTTGAGCCAGGGGATGATAATGGATGTGTCAAGTCCGCCGGAATAGGCGAGAACTACTTTTTTGATCTTATTATCAGCCATTTTGAATTCCTCCGTAAAACTGTTTTTTGTTTCAACATCATCCATTATACTACCTCAAACGGAAAAATCAAGTCTTTTTTGAATATTTATGCAATTTTTAGCCTTTGCACAAAAATTACCCGAAAGGCGCTGATTTTTCGCTCAATCAGCCGATTAAATGTATAAATATACCCTTTGCCGCCTTATCAAAATCTTTCGTCCGATTGTTTCGGGATAAACGAATATTCATTTTCAATGGTTAAATATGCAAAAGAATGAATATTAAGCCTTGTATATTGCATATTATTCATATTTCTGCTATACTGGACATATACTGTCAAAAGGAGTTTTTTACCATGAAACAATTCAAAGAAATCACACCGTATCAGCTGGAAGCCAATCCCTTCGCGCTCTTCAACAAGGACTGGGGTCTTGTCACGGCGGGCGATAAAGAAAGCTTCAACACCATGACCGTCAGCTGGGGCGGCGTCGGCATCCTCTGGAACAAGCCCGTCGCCTTCACCTTCATCCGCCCTCAACGCTACACCATCAAATTCACCGAGGCTCGGGAATACAGCTCGATCTGCTTTTTTGAGGAGGACTTCCGCGCGGCGCTGCGTCTTTGCGGCAGCAAGAGCGGCAGAGAGGTCGACAAGGTCAAAGAAACCGGACTCACTCCCGCCTTTACAGACGAGGGCGTTCCCTACTTTGAGGAAGCAAAGCTCGTGCTGATCTGCAAAAAGCTCTACGCGCAGGATTTTAACGAGCAGAGCGCGCTTGACGACCTCGTAAGGAAAAATTACAGCGGCGACGACTACCACAGGATGTACATCAGCGAGATCGTCAGGATCTTGCGCGCGGAATGACCCTGAAACCCTTGCCGCGAACCGGCGGCAGACCCGATCGGCGCCGCCTTTTGCTTGTTTAGGCGCCGCCTTTTGCTTGGCACTTGCTTTTATTGCGGTTTTGTGCTATAATGATTTAATGTACTGAATTATGTACCGAATCGAAAGGGAGTGACTCAATGACTTATCCGATCCACGAATACTCGGACATGACCCCCGAAATCAACTTTCTGGCGGACAGAATGGCGGCAAACTCAAAAATAGATATTGAGCTTTACAACAAATACGACGTTAAGCGCGGACTTCGCGACCTCGACGGAAAAGGCGTGCTCACGGGGCTAACAGATATCTCGACCATCAAGCAGAACAAGATCGTCGACGGCAAGCTGGTGCCCTGCGACGGAGAGCTGTACTACCGCGGCTACAACGTAAAGGATATCGTCAACGGCATAACCTCCGACAACCGCTTCGGCTTTGAGGAGGTCGTATATCTGCTTCTCTTCGGAGCGATGCCCAACAAATACGAGCTCAAGAATTTCAAGGAGCTTTTGGTGCAGTACCGCACCCTGCCACAGAATTTTGTGCGCGACGTAATACTGAAGGCGCCCAGCGAGGACATGATGAACTCGATCGCCCGCAGCGTGCTCACCCTTTTCTGCTACGACAGGAACCCCAACGACACCACGATCAACAACGTGCTGCGCCAGTGCGTCCAGCTCATTTCCGTTTTCCCGATGCTCAGCGTTTACGGCTACCACGCCTTCAACCATTATCTGCGCGACAAGAGCCTCTATATCCATCTGCCCGAGCCCTCGATGTCGACAGCGGAGGTCATTCTCTCGCTGCTGCGCCCCGACAGGCACTACACCGATCTCGAGGCAAAGGTGCTCGATATGGCGCTTATCCTGCACATGGAGCACGGCGGCGGAAACAACTCCACCTTCACCACTCATGTCGTGACCTCCTCGGGAACCGACACCTATTCGGCGATAGCCGCCGCTCTCGCCTCGCTCAAGGGACCCAAGCACGGCGGCGCGAACGTCAAGGTCTACGAGATGTTCGAGGATATGAAGAGCAACCTCTCCGACTGGGACGACGAGGAGGCTATCACCGCCTATCTCGAAAAGCTGCTCGACAAACAGGCGTTTGACAAAAAGGGACTCATTTACGGCATGGGTCACGCGGTCTATACCATTTCGGATCCGCGTCAGAAGCTGCTCAAGGGCGCCGTCCAAAAGCTCGCCGACGTCGAGGGCTTTACCAAGGAGTTTGCCCTCTACGAAAAGGTCGAGCGTCTCGCGCCCGAGGTCATCGGCAAAAAGCGCCGCATCTACAAGGGCGTGGCTTCAAACGTCGACTTCTACAGCGGACTGCTTTACAGTATGCTCGACATCCCCTGCGAGCTTTATACCCCGCTCTTCGCCACGGCGAGGATCGCGGGCTGGAGCGCTCACCGTCTGGAGGAGCTTATCAACGCGGGCAAGATCATCCGTCCCGCATACATGAGCATCTCGACCGAGAAGAGCTACACGCCGCTGGACAACAGATAAAAAAGCACAGGGTTTGGTTTTCGCCAAGCCCTCTTGTTTTGAGGAATTTTCATGAGGATAGTAAAAAGGCAGATGCTGCTGCATCACAGCGTCAGCGCCGTCGGCGGCTTTATCGGCGGCTACTCGATATTCAATCACTGCGATATTTTCCCGAACGCTCAGACGGGAAACCTGATAAAGCTCTCTCACAGCGCCGTCAGCGGCGGCCTCGAGCTGGTCGGAATGACCGCGCTGCTCTTTCTGGTCTACGCCGCCGGCTGCGTATTTTACGCGGTCGTGCGCCGCTTTTCAAGGCTGAGCATGAAGATAATAAGCCTTATAATAACCGCCCTGTCGGTGACAGCCGTCGGGCTCATCTCCGGAGTCGAGAACCATTTCATCGCTGTTCTGCCCTTCGTGTTCGCCATGCCGATCCAGTGGAACGCCTTCAAAAACGTCGGCGGCAACTCGAGCTCCACGATCTTTTCATCAAACAACGTCCGGCAGGCGGTCATGCTGCTGACAAAATATTTCCTCGACAGGGAGAAAAAGGATCTGCGAAACGCCGCCTTCTACTGGCGCACCCTGCTCTGCTTCAACCTCGGCGCGGCGCTCGGCTGCCTGCTCAGCCTGTGGCTGGGGCTTCAAAGCGTCTGGTGCTGCCTGCCGCTGATCGCCCTCTCGGGCTTTTTCTACTACCGCTACGAGAGCGCGAAGATCGAGGCGTTTACCTGACGGACATTTTTCAACGCAAAAACCGCACGGCGAAAATGCCGTGCGGTCTGTTTTTTTTAAGCCGGTCGGTTCAGTCCTTCAGCTTATTGAGCCTCTCGATCTGTCTGGCGCGTTTGTAGCGGTACAAAATATTCTCCGCCCACTCGCGGTCGATTTTGATAAAGCCCTTGAGCTTTTTGTCGCGCAGGGCGAAGCGCTCGACGATCTCCCTGGACTTGCCGTATATCTCGAGCCTCGCGGTCTGAACGTAGGGCGAGCGCTCCTCCCCCGTGAAATAGGTAAAGCCCATGGTATTTGACTCGCGGTCGTACATCGAAAGATAGCCCTCCTCGACCTCGGCTCCGTCAAGCTTCTTGGAAACCGTCTGGGCGATGGCGACCTTTGTAAGCTCGACCGCCATATCGTCAAGTCCCGACTCAAAGATGAAGATCTTCTCCTTGAAGGAGTTGAAGTCGGGCACCACGCGCTTGTTGATGTTGCGAAGGTTGCTGTACTTTTCCTCCAGCTCCTTGTCGCAGAGCTGGAAGCGGTCGATCTTGGGGATCAGATATACCATGAAGCGGTTTTTCATATCATTGTAAAGCACGGGATAAACAAGGCGCGCGCTGTAGCCGCAGGAGGGACACTTCCAGGCGAATAATTCGCCGTCGAGCACGCGCTCCCTGAGGGCCTTGTTCACCGTCGCGTTGACGCTTGTATATATTTCAGCCTTGGCGAGCTCGCCGCAAAGCGGACAAACCACGGCTTTGTTCATCTTTTTTTCGGGCATTTGAATCACCTCTGAATCCATTATATCAATTTGCCGTACTTTTCTCAAGTAATTTTCAAAAAAATGTTGATTTTATTTAAAATTTCTGTCATAATATAAATTGATAATAAAATCATTGAAGGAGTGTTATTATGTCACAGTTTTTAGATACCGTAAAAGGAACAGTCAACACCGCCGTCGATTCGCTTTCGACCGTTGCGCAGAACTTTGTTGAGAAGAACCGCACCAAGGCAAAGCTCAACCGCCTGAGAATGGTGATGAAGAGCGAAAGCGAGCTGATGAACCGCGCCTATATCGCGCTGGGCAAGGAGTATTACGAGAAGCTCAAGAGAGAGGAATGCGTTCCCACCGAGAAGCAGAGCAACCTCGTAAACGTCGTTGACGGCAGCAAGGCGAAGATCGCCAGGGCGAGAGACTGCTACCGCAAGGTCCTCGAATCACAGAATGAATTCATCTACGCCGCTCCAAAGGAGGAGGAAAGCGTCAAGAAGGAAGAGGTTATCGATATCACCGTAGCCTGCTCAAACGAGGACGACTACAGCTCCAGCCCCTTTGCCGACGCCGCCGAAAAAATCGGTGACGACGTCAGGGAGGCGACCGAGGAGGCAAACGAGAAAGCCGCCGAGATCAAGGAAAAATCCTCTAACGCCATCAGAGAAAAGGCGGAGGAGATAAAGGGAAAGGCCGAGGAGCTCAAGGACAACGCCGCCGTTATCGCCCACGACACCAAGGACAAGGCAAAGGAATTCGTTTCGGACGTAAAGGACAAGGCTGTTGAGATCAAGGACGACTTCAAAGAGAAGGCGACCGAGCTCAAGGACGAGATCAAAAGCCAGACAAAACCCTCCAAAACCGCGGACGAGGCGGACAGCGACGAGCTGTTCTGATCGTCATATTCCGTTCAGGCAAAGCCTCGGGCTTCGTCATAAAAACAAATATGCAAAAAGGCTGACCCGAAAAGGTCAGCCTCTTATTTTATCAGCAATTACAAAAGCAATCAGCAGAAGAAAACGTCCATTTCGCCCTCTTCGCCGTCAGCTACGAAATACGCCTTGCTCTCTTCGGGCTTGAGATATACGGAGATCTCCTTAGCGTCCTTGCCATAGGTAGCCTTGACGTTTGCGATTACCTCTTCAACGGGAACCTGAACGCCGCCGAACTCTACAAAGAAATTAACCTTTGCCTCTGCGGGCTTCTTGGGAGCAGCCTTCTTAGCGGGAGCTTTCTTGGCGGTAGCCTTCTTAGCCTCAGTCTTCTTCTCCTCAACCTTGGTCTCAACAGCCTTGGCTGTTTCCTTAGCAGCCTTAGCAGCCTTTGTAGCGGCAGCCTTGGTGGTCTTTGCGGTCTTTGTTTCCTTTTCCTCTGCCTTAGCAGCAGCCTTCTTGGTAGTTGCCATTAGTAATTCCTTCTTTCAAAATTATTATATTTATGATATTTTTAGGTTTAACCCGTATTTTATTATACATCAGTTAATCCAATTGTCAATAAACCAAAATTATTTTTGTCGGTTAGTACATATTTTTAACTTTCACATTTTTCCATTGGTGAATTATCACAATATATTTGTGCACTTTTTGTAGATATTACTGTCTTGACAAGCTCTATACGCCAAAAATCTCCTTCCGGTCGTTGCAATATATCACGAGCTGTGGTAAAATATAACGGTAAAAATCCGGGAGGGATAACAGTTGTTTCTCAGCAATTTTCTGACAATAGGTCAGCAGGTTCTGGTCCTTTTTATTCTCATAGCGATCGGCTTTATCTGCGGCAAAAAAGACGTCATCACCGAACACGCCTCAAAGAAAATGACCGATATCGTGCTCTATATCGTGACGCCCTGCGTAATGATCTCAGCCTTTCAGCGCGAGTTCTCGTTCCAAACGCTCGAGCTGCTGCTCGTCGCGGTCGCGACAGCGTCTGTCATTCTCGCTCTTTCCATCCTCATAGCCCATCTCGTCCTGCATGACAGTGACGAAAGCCGCCGAAGGGTCATCAGGTTCGCCGTCGTTTTCTCAAACTGCGGCTTCATGTCCCTGCCCCTGCAAAAGGAGCTGCTCGGCGACGACGGCTGGTTCTTCGGCTCGATTTTTGTCGCGGTTTTCAACATTTTCAGCTGGACCTACGGACTTGCTGAAATGAGCGGCGACGCAAAGCAGCTCTCCTTCAAGCGTCTGCTTCTCAACCCGGGGCTGCTCGGAGTCACCGCGGCTGTCATTCTCTTTGTATGCCGCGTCACCCTGCCTCCGGTCATCCTGCAGCCCGTTACCCATCTCGCGAACCTCAACACCCCGATCCCCATGCTGATCATCGGCTTTTATCTTTCTCAGGCAAAGCTCAGGGACGCCTTTACAAACGGAAGGATCTATCTTGCCATGGCGCTGCGGCTGATCCTCATTCCCGTGCTCGCGGCGCTGGGAATGAGCCTTCTCAAGCTCGACAGAACCATGATCATCGCCTTTACGATCGCCTGCTCCGCTCCCTGCGCCGCCTCAACCACCATGTTCGCCGCCAAATTCAACCGCGACGTCTCGCTCTCTGTCAGCGTGACCGCCGCCTCGACCGTTATTTCGATATTGACCATGCCGCTGATAGTATCCGCCGTATGGACCTTCATATACGCTTGAAAAGTGAGGTATAAGCATGGCGAAAAGCTCAAAGCAAAAACAGAAGCTGCTCTATCTTCAAAAGATCCTGCTCGAAAAAACCGACGAGGAGCACCCCATGACGCTCGCCGAGATCAAGGATCAGCTCGCCGCCTACGATATCAGGGCGGAGCGCAAGGCGCTTTATGAGGATCTTGAGATCCTGCGCTGCTTCGGACTTGATATCTGCACGATACGCTCCAACACCGTCCGCTACTATATCGGCAGCAGGGATTTTCAGGTCGCCGAGCTGAAGCTTCTGGTCGACGCGATCCAGAGCTCGAAGTTCATCACCCGTAAAAAGAGCCTCGACCTCATCTCTAAGCTTGAGCGCCTTGTCAGCGAGAACGAGGGCAAGCAGCTTCACCGAGAGGTTTATGTTCAAAGCCGCGTCAAAACTCCCAACGAGCGGATATACTACAACGTCGATATCATCCACAGCTCTATTTCGCGCGACAGGCAGATCAGCTTTGTATATTTCCGCTGGGAGCTGAGCGATGATTTCGTGCCGCGAGTCATTAAAAAGGCGAAGAAGGACGGCGACAGGTACATCGTATCGCCGATCGCTCTCTGTTGGGACGACGAGAATTATTATTTGGTCGCTTATGATAAAATCGAGGACAAAATTAAACACTTTCGCGTTGACAAGATGGAAAGTATCACCGTGCTCAAGGAGCCCCGTGAGCTTGGCGAGCGCCTCGCGGATTTTAATCCCGCGGAGTACGCAAAGCGCGTTTTCTCGATGTACGGTGGTGAAAAATTGACCGTGCAATTAGCGGTCGATAATGGCTTAATAGGCGTGATAGTTGACCGTTTCGGACGCGATATTTACATTTCAAGGCAAGATAGCAACTCTTTTATCATAAATGTCGAGGTTGTACTCAGTCCGCAGTTCTACGCATGGATTTTCGGGCTCGGAGGAAAGGTCAAGATTTTATCACCCAAAAGGGCGATTAATGCTTTTTTCAGTTACTTTGACAATTTTTGTTATTAGTTTATTTGCGGATTTTGTTATTATTCCAGTATTTAGTTTTCATGGCAAAAAAGTATTGACAAATTCAATTTTTTTTGGTAGAATATGTATAACATGAGGAAGTGTACTATATAGGCATTAGGAGTTGTTTTCATAAGTCTGATATCATATACTTTCACGTGAATCGGGGGATTAAACATGAGTATTGAGCTTTTAAACGCAACATCTGCGTCCAATTCTGCTTTCAGAGTTGTATGCGGCGAGCTTGTTGCTACTCAGTCGACTCTTTCTCATTCCGAGGCTCTGTTCGGCTATGTACGCTCAGGCTCTGCAACGCTGGAAACCATTGACCATTTGAAGAACATAAAACAGGGTGACATCTATTTTATTTCTCCAAATACCAAGTATAAGCTCACAAATCACAACAATCCCGTTGTTGACGTTGTGACGCTTAACTTCTCAAACCCTGCCGCTGTCACGCAGGATTATCTGCCTTCGAGCATAATCCGCGCGCTGATAAACGGCAACTGCACATCTCATGCCATCATTTCACCTGAATCTAGCTGCTACAGCGAGGTGCTCGATAACATCCATCAGGTTATCGACTCCGAGCAAAAAAAGGGCGATTATTATCAGTTGAAGGTTTATGGCAAGATGTACGACCTTTTCTATCAGCTGTTCTCAAACGGCTACGTCAATATCATTGACGTGGAAACAAAAGGCAAAAAGTACCGTGCCCTTCTTCGTGTTACCCACTACATCGACGAGCATTACAACGACGGAATATCGCTCGACGAGGTAGCATCCGCAACAGGCATCAGCCGCTATTATGTTTCGCATCTCTTCAAGGAACTGATGGGAACCACCTTTGTAGGTTATGTTAACGAGCTCAGACTCAACCATGCAGCCATGCTTCTTCTCACGACCGAAAATCCCATCATCGAAATAGCAGCTATGTCGGGCTTCAACAACCTGTCGAACTTCAACAGGGCGTTCAAGCTCCACTTCAACAAGACGCCTTCTGCCTACAGAAAAAACTGATTAAAAAAAATGAATTTTTTTCGCCGCTCCTTGACGGAGCGGCTTTTTTTTGCAAAACACTTGCTCATTCTGCAATCTTGTGGTAGAATAATACTTGCTATACTATATTCAATCAAAAACCCTTGTCTTAAAGCGTTGATTTTCCCGACAGGCGCCGACCTTCGACCTTTTCCGCGAAATTTTCCGCTGATACTATTTTCTGATAAAACGCTTTCAAACAGATGTCAGCGGAAAATTTTGCAGAGCAAGGCGGAGGACGCAGGAATACTGACGTATTCCGAGGACGACAACGCAGCTCTGCGAAATTTAACGCGACAGATGTTAAAGGGTTTTATTAGAAGATAGTATGAAATTGTTTACGGCGTTTTATTGAAAATAGTATTATCTGTCAATAAGCTGACAAAAGAATTACAAGGTGGATTATTCAGTGAACATTACCATACAAAAAATTTTGAGAAAGCCTTGGGCTATCCTGCTCATTGTCGTTCTACTCGTCATCGTCGGTCTGGCGCTCTATACCTTCTTCGGCAATGTCTTTAAGGCGGGCGACGACGGAAACGGCGTGATAACCTCGACGAATATCAATCCGAGCATAGCGGCGAAAAGCACCCCCGCGGCAACGATCCTAACGACCGGAGGGACGAGCCCCTCAACTAAGCCGACGTCAACCGCCTCGACCAAGCCTACAAAGGCGGCGGCAACGCGTTCAACGCGCGCTACCTCCGCGACAAGGGCGACCCGTCCCCAGACCACCCGAAACATCCAATACGCGACGGCTATCCCGCCCGAATCTCCCGCCGATTATCAGGCTCAGTGGGACGCGGGTTATCTCATAGCGATCGACAATCCCGACCCCTCGTATTCCTGCCCTCACATCGAGCTGAGCGACGAGGACAGAGATCTGCTTGAAAGGCTCTGCATGGGCGAATTCGGCGGAGGCGGCATTATCGGCGCCGCTCTGATAGCCCAGTCCGTAAAGGACGCCATGTGCTTTGACGGCTATACGACCGTCGAGGACGTCATCAAGTACTGCCGCTACGACGGCGACACCAACAGGGGAACCAATGACGACTGCCGCATGGCTGTGCGCTTTGTATTCGACCATGACGGCGACGCGGTACAGCACAGGCTGATGTACATGTACAATCCCTATCTCGTCGACAGCGATTTCCACGAGAGCCAGAACTACATCCTGAGCTACGAAAACGTCCGCTTCTTTGACCGCTGGGGATACTGAAGGAATGAATAATGAATAAAGAATAGTGAATAGTGAATAATTGCGGTCGGGCAGACAGGTTTGTTTATGATAAACCTTTTTGCCCGACCGTGTTATTTAAAGAGAAAAACACCCCGCGGAAAACCACGGGGTGCCTTTTTTTAGTTAACTAACTAAAAAAAAGAGAAATTAGAACCAATCGGGCTCTCCGGAGGGAGGAAGCTCGGGATCATAGGACGGCTGGGACGACTGTCCGGTGGAAGTAGCGATAACGTCAACTGTCTCGAAGAGCTCTACCTCTACAAAAGGTGCATAATATTTCATAGCGATCAAATCTCCTTTCTATAGATTTCCCCTTCCGAAAACGGTCGGGATTTATCAACACGCACACTGCGGTTGCCCGCAGTGTGCAGTATTGGTGAAATTATTTAGCTAAAGCTTTATCTGTTGCTTACTCGAATATCTTTATGTAAGATGATCAAACAACGGGAGCAGTTTTGCCGGAGAACGCCATTACGGAATAACCGTAGTTCATCATAGCGTTCAGGAAGTTGCTGGTCTTAGCGTCAACATTGCCTGCGAGCTGTCTTGCAACATAGGACTCAACGCTGTACTCGATAGCGGGGCTGATTACGTTGCCGTCTTTGTCATAAGCCTTGCAGACCATCTTGTCGCTGAGCTCGTTAGCAAACGCCTGATCAAACATTACCTGATTAACGGTAGCGTTGAAGGCTGTGAAGTCAGCAGCGGTGTAAACGCCGACATCCTCACGGTTGCCGATGGAAACCTTGATTGTAACATCCTTAAGATCGAGGTCGGTCTGGAAGTAGAATACGGGAGAAATGGTAGCGCCCATGATTACGTTCGCACCCTTGAGGTCAACAGTAGCGCCCTCAAGCGGAACCTTCTTAAGGAGGTTGGTGTACTGATGATTCTCCTGAGTTCCGAGAGCCTTTTCATCGTCGGTGAGGTCAGCGGTTACGAGAGTGTCAGCCTTGTAGCCGGTGTAAGTCTGGCCGGCAGCGCAGTAGGTAAGAAGATCTACATAGAGGGTCTTAGCAACTGAGGTAGCGTTAGCCTTATGGAGCTGGTTGTAGACGTAAGTCTTGCCGTTATACTCTCTCTCAGCGGAGCAAGCATAGGTAAGATCGTCGATGCTTCTGCCGTAAACAACAGCTTTGATCTCGTCGCCGAGGAGCTGCGGGCTGATGCCGTCGTAGTCGAACTGGATAACGTTTCTGTTACCGATGGTCTTCTTAACGCCGTCATAAACAACTCTTGTGTCCGCGCCGTTCAAGCCCTGTCTTATGAAGACAACCTTGAGGTCCTCATAGACGTCGGCAACGCTCTGGTCAATATAGTAGTTAACAACAAGGCCGCTGGAGAAGGTCATGTTAGCGCCGATGAAGTTGAGCGCGGTGTCAAGCTCAGCCTCTTCGTCAGAGGTAGCCCATACGAATGCGCCCTTACCGGTCTCGGGATCATAGTTGCTGATGTCGAGAGTGATGGTGTAGTTGTCGATATCGGTAGTCTCGAAAGCGAGGTTCTTACCGTTGGGAGCAAGCTCTACGGGAGCTGCGTTGGGTCTGATCTTTACGCCGTCAACAGCGCCGCCCCAGCTGATATCCCAGGAGCCGTTAGCGGCAAACTTGAAGAGATAGTTGTCAAACTCGGGAAGGTCGGTGCCTGTGAACTGATAAACGCCGTCTTCTACCATTGTCATTTTGTTGAGCGGGCTGTTCTCACCCCACTCAACATTGTTGAGCCAATTTTCGTCGCCGCTTCCTACGATTGTTACGTAGTCAACGTGATACTCGAATTCCTCAAGACCGTCGCCGACTGCCCAAACCTCCTTGGTCTCGTCGTCGAAGCATACGGTTACGTCGCAGGTCTCGCCTACTACGAAGCTGAAGTTGTCGCCGTTCTTGGCGCCCCAGCTGTTGTCCCATGAGCCGTCGGTAACCTTGCACTGATAGGTTCCGGGAGCAAGATCCTTAAAGGTCTTCTCATAGTGATCTGCGTTGTAGTACATGATGTTCTGGAGAGCATCAGCAGTCCAGAAAACGCCGCACAGCTCGGTAGGACCTGCTACGGTATAGTACTCCGCATCCTCAGCGGGAACGCTCTCAACGGTGACCTTTGCGCCGAGACCTGTAGCTGTATCAAAAGCGCTGAGGTCAACGGTAAAGGTTACGGAAGCCATATCGCAGGGGATGTTGTAAATGCAGTTTGCGCCGTCAAAAATAAGATCGAAATCTCCCTTAAGAGGAAGCTGAACATTAGCGTCGTCGCCCTTGGGAGCGCCCCAGTTTACGGACCATGAACCTGCCGAAAACTTGATCTGCCACGCGTCATGCTCAAAAACGTCTTCAAAGGTGATCTGATAAACGCCGGGCTCGATCTCTGTCATCTCGTTGGCGTCAGCCGCGGGATCCCATGCTACGTCGTTGAGCCAAGTATCTTCGCCGTTACCTACAGCATAGAGCTTGTCAACTTCCATCTGATAGGTGCCGATGCCGTCGCCTACGCAGGTAATGGTATCGGTTGCGGGGTTGAACTGGACGGTAACGTCGCAAACTTCGTCGATCTGGAGATAGTAGTTACCAAGAACTCCGCCCCAGTTGTGGCCGTCGTCCCATGTGCCGTTGGTTACCTTGAACAGGTAAAGGTCGGGAGCCAGAGCCTCGTAGGTTCTCTCATAGAGACCTGTTTCTTCATTGAGCTGCATTTGGTTGTCGGGGTCAGCATTCACCCACTCTTTGCCGCAAAGGTTCGGTGTGCCTACTACAAAGTAAGCATCCTCGGTAGCTGCCGATACGGAGAAGCCCGCTACGACGCACATCGAGAGAACCATGCACATTGCGAGAACAATGCTGACGATTTTTTTGGTCATAATAATTCCTCCTTCTAAATTTTTTGGAGACATACTTTTGTATGCCTTTTGACCAATATAATGATACCAAATTTTTAATTGTTTTTCAATCTACTATTTGCACAATAAAAACTCATTATTTTTGGTCAATATTTCAGAATAGAGGTTAATACTCTCGCGAACACAACATATTGTGTTGTTTCGCCGCAACAAATCATCCTTGCTCAGCTTGATTTCAAAGCCGATAAAGCAAGATAGCATAATCTGTCAAAAAAGCGGATAATTCCGCAAGAGCAAAAATATATTCGACCGTGAATTTTGCGCACATTATATCACTTTTGTGCCCCACTGTCAAGTAATTGTCACAAAATGTAATTATTTGTTATTTTCTTGTCAGCGTTTGCGGCTCTAATACTACTTTTCAATAGAAAGCAGACAATTATTATCGAGGATGACTTTCGCAAATCTTTGTCCACTTTTTAGTATAAAATCCCGCTCTTGACTTTTCAGCCGCTTTGAGTTATGATTTAGAATGTATAACTTTACGTTGGGAAATTTTGTATCACTATACTATATATAAGGAGGAAGAGGCTTTGGATTTTTCCGTTATCTTTGACGTCGGCGTTGTCGCGCTCAGGATACTGCTGCCGATATACGCCATAGTAATAGTATACCAATGCTACGCGGCAATGCGCCGCCGAAGACGTCCCGAAAAACCTCTTGTCACCCTCTTGAACCTGGCGACCGGCGACAAAACCCCGGTCGTTTTCTGGGAAAACTCAATAGGCACTACCAGATCGAGCGATATTATCGTTGACGACGAGATGGTTTCGCGCAACCACGCGGTACTGCTCAGGCGCAAGGAGGGCTGGTTCATCACCGACACCAACTCCGAGAGCGGGACCTACGTCAACGGCGAGCTCGCCGAGGGCAGGGTGCAGGTCTATATCGACGACACGATCGAGGTCGGCGACACGCGCTTCAAGTTGCTGCGCGGCGACGAATACAACGACGAGCTGCGCTCGAGCTGGTTCTTCCGCAAGGTGAGCGACAAGCCCGCGATCAAGGCGTGGAAGCTAATGCTGATGGTCACGCTCTTCCACTTCTTCATGGCGGTCGAGGCGATGTTCTGGAACGACGGCACGAACGTCTTTTCTCCGCTTCTGCTTTTCGGCGCTCTGGCTGTTGTTGAGTGGGGTTTTTTCTCGATCTCATATTTCGCGCTCAGGCGAGTGAGCTTTGAGCTTGAGGCGCTGGCGCTCTTCCTCACGGGAATCGGAGTAATGCTGCTGGTGCGGCAAGTCGAGCGCTCGGCTTATGTTCAGCTTATCGCCGCCGCCGCGGGAATGGTGCTCTTCTGCGTCATAATCAAGCTGATCGAGGATCCCGACAAGATCAATAAATTCAGGCTGCCGCTGATGATAATAGCCGTGGGGCTTCTGCTGACCAGCATAGTCTTCGGCAAGGTCACAAAGGGCGCCGCAAACTGGATATATATCGGCTCGATCTCGATCCAGCCCTCAGAGCTGGTCAAGGTCATTTATATAATTATCGGCGCGAGCGCTCTCGACAAGCTGCAAACGAGCAAGAACCTGCTCGAATTCATCATCTTCTCGATGGTCTGCGTGGGACTCCTCGCGTGGATGGGCGACTTCGGAACGGCGCTTATCTTCTTTATGACCTTCCTGCTCATCGCCTTCATGCGCTCCGGAGATTTCAAGACGGTGATCCTGGCGCTGGTAGCCGCCGCGATAGGCGTTATATTCGTGCTGAGGTTCAAGCCTTATGTCGCCGACCGCTTCAAGGCGTGGCGTCACGCCTGGCAGTACGCGCAGGCTGAGGGCTATCAGCAGACTCACGTGCTCACCTTTATCGCGAGCGGCGGGCTTTTCGGCGTAGGCGTCGGAAACGGCTTCCTGAAGCAGGTCGCCGCCTCCGAAAGCGATCTCGTTTTCGGGCTTGTCGCCGAGGAGATGGGCGTTATCGTCGCCATAACCCTGGCGCTCGCCGTGGCTATTCTCGTCATTTACGCGAGGGCGATCACAACGCGCAGCCGCAGCACCTTCTATTCTATTTCCGCCTGCTGCGCCGCCGGACTGCTGGTCGTTCAGCTTTCGCTCAATATCTTCGGCGCGACCGATATCCTGCCGCTCACGGGCGTTACCTTCCCCTTCATAAGCAGCGGCGGCTCGAGCATCATGGCGTGCTGGGGGCTGATCGCCTATATCAAGGCGGCTGACGAAAGAACCTATTCGCTCAAAAGATAAGGAGCGCCGCCCGATCCGCGAGCGCTTCCTGCCTTTTATCGCTTCGCGATCCGCACATCCGGATCACGCGATATTGCCATAAGGGCACCTCTAAAAATCCATAACTGCCAATAACATAAAACCGCTCTTCTAAAGAAGGTGTTTTGATGAAACGAGTGCTCAGAAGAAGCACAATGATACTTATTTGCACCATCGCCTTTATCGGCGGAATGGCTTACTTCACCGTCGAGCTTATCATGAGCGCCGACGACTGGGCAAGCCAGCCCTACAACGCCCATATCGCGGGCAGCGGAGGTCTGGAGCAGGCGGGAGTCATCTACGACCGCCACGGCGCGGTTCTGGCTCAGACGGTTGACGGCGAGCGCGTCTACAACGAGGATCCGAGCGTAAGGCGCGGGCTGCTTCACGTTGTGGGCGACAACAGCCTGAATATATCGACCGCAGTTCAGAGCAAATACCGCTCCCTGCTCACGGGCTACAGCCTGGTCTGGGGCTTAAATATGCCCCAGTCGCTGAGGATCTCTCACGATATCAGCCTTACCGTCGACGCCGAAGCCTCCGCCGCCTGCTACGACGCGCTGAGCTCCTACGGCAAAAAGGGCGCCTGCGTGGTGTATAACTACCAAACGGGAGAGGTGATCTGCTCGGTCAGCACTAACTCCTACGATCCCGAGGCTCCTCCCGAGATCACCGAGGACAACGAAAGCGAATACGACGGAGTTTATCTCGACAACGTGATATCCTCCTCCTATACACCCGGCTCGATCTTCAAGCTGATCACCGCAGCCGCCGCGATCGAAAATATCCCCGACCTCTATGAGCGCGAGTGGTACTGCGAGGGCAGCAAGGAGATCGGCGGCAGCGACGTAACCTGCGTAGGCAGTCACGGCACCGTCAATTTCGAACAGGCTCTTGCCGACTCCTGCAACATCGTTTTCGCGGAGCTGGCTGTTGAGCTGGGAGCCGAGAAGATGACCGAAACCGCCAACAGGATCGGCATCAACACGAGCTTCAGGGTAGACGACGTCGACACCGCTCTGGGGTATTTCGACGTCTCAAAGGCGGACACCAACCAGCTCGCCTGGTCGGGCGTCGGTCAGTACAACGACAAGGTCAATCCCCTGCAGATGGCTATTATCTGCGGCGCTATCGCCAACGGCGGAAAATCAGTTACGCCGACCTACATCAAGGGCGGCTCGGGCGATCTGCTCAAGCTCATCGGACTGGGCAAAAGCCCCTCGCGCGAGATGTTTTCCGCTGATACGGCAGAGAAGCTGGAGCACGCTATGCGCTATACGGTCAGCGACTACTACGGCGACTACCTCTTCGGCGATCTCACGGTCTGCGCCAAGACCGGAACCGGCGAGGTCGGAAAGGACAAGGAGCCTAACGGCTGGATGGTCGGCTTCTCAACGGACAGCGACGCGCCTCTCGCCTTTGCCTGCGTCGTCGAGGATTCGGGCTACGGCATGACCTACGCCGCGCCGGTCGCTGAGGCGGCGATGACAGCCGCCGCGAACAGCCTGCGCACTCAAGGCTGATCTATAATACTAAAAATATAAAAAAGCCCGTCGATCCCGACCCGCCCCAAAGACAAAACCGAGGCGGCGCGATCAGGCGATTTCCCATACAAAGAAAGGATCTTAATAGATTATGAAGCTTTTAAAAACACTTTTCGGCAACTACAGCAAGCGCGAGGTAAAGCGCATCCAGCCTATCTGCGACAAGGTTCTGGCGCTTGAGGACAAATACGCCGCGATGAGCGAGAGCGAGCTGAAGGGTCAGACCGCCCTTCTCAAGGAGCGCCTTGCCAACGGCGAAACGCTCGACGATATCCTTCCAGACGCCTTTGCCGCCTGCCGCGAGGCGGGCTGGCGCGTGCTCGGCATGAAGCACTTCCCGGTGCAGGTCATCGGCGGAATCGTGCTCCATCAGGGACGTATCGCCGAAATGAAAACAGGTGAAGGAAAGACCCTCGTCGCGACCCTTCCCGCCTACCTCAACGCTCTCACCGGAGAGGGCGTCCACATCGTCACCGTCAACGATTATCTTGCCCGCCGCGACTCCGAATGGATGGGCAAGCTCTACAAATATATGGGACTCTCGGTCGGTCTTATCACCCACGACCTCGAGCCCGATCTCAGGCAGGACGCCTACAACGCCGACATCACCTACGGCACGAACAATGAGCTCGGCTTCGACTACCTGCGCGACAATATGGTGGTTTACAAAAACCAGAAGGTACAGCGCGGCCACGCCTTCGCTATCGTCGACGAGGTAGACTCCATCCTCATTGACGAGGCGCGTACTCCGCTTATTATTTCGGGCAAGGGCGACAAGTCCACCGACCTCTATGAGCGTGCCGACCGCTTCGCAAAGACCCTCAAGCTCCAGCGCTTCACCGAGATCGACAACAAGGAGGATATGGAGAGCTACTACGCCGAAAACGGCATCGACTATGTCGTTGACGAGAAGCAAAAGACCGCGACTCTCACCCAGGTCGGCGTCAGGAAGGCTGAGGAATTCTTCAACCTCGAAAACCTCACCGACCCCGAAAACCTCACCTATCAGCACCATATCAACCAGGCGATCAAGGCAAACGGCGTTATGAAGCTCGACGTTGACTACGTCGTTAAGGACGGCGAGATCATCATTGTCGATGAATTCACAGGCCGTCTGATGTACGGCAGACGCTTCAACGAGGGTCTGCACCAGGCGATCGAGGCAAAGGAGGGCGTAAAGGTCCAGAGCGAGAGCAAGACCCTTGCGACCATCACCTTCCAGAACTATTTCAGACTTTATCACAAGCTGTCGGGCATGACGGGTACCGCCTCCACCGAAAGCGAGGAATTCCAGGAGACCTACAAGCTCGACGTAGTCGAGATACCCACCAACAAGCCCGTTATAAGAAAGGATCTGCCCGACTCGGTATTCAAGACCGAAAACGGCAAATTCAACGCGGTCATAGATCAGATCGTCGAGGCAAACAAGATCGGTCAGCCGGTGCTGGTCGGTACGATCTCTATTGAAAAATCAGAGCACCTCTCAAAAATGCTCAAGCGCAGAGGGATCAAGCACAACGTCCTCAACGCCAAGCAGCACGAAAAGGAAGCGGAGATCATCGCTCAGGCAGGTAAGCTCGGCGCCGTCACCATCGCCACAAATATGGCGGGACGCGGAACCGATATCATCCTCGGCGGAAACTCCGAGTATATGGCTAAGGCTTCGATGCGCAAGCAGGGATATCCCGAGGAAATGATCGAGGAGGCGACAGGCTACGCCGAAACCGACAACGAGGAGATCCTTGAGGCGCGCAAGACCTTCCGCGAGCTCAACCAGAAATACAAGGACGAGATCAAGGAAGAGGCGGACAAGGTGCGCGAGTCGGGCGGTCTGATGATAATCGGCACCGAGCGCCATGAATCCCGCCGTATCGACAACCAGCTCCGCGGACGTTCGGGACGTCAGGGCGACCCAGGCGTGAGCCATTTCTTCCTCTCGACCGAGGACGACCTGATGAGACTCTTCGGCGGCGACCGTATGCGCGCGATGATGGAGCGCATGAATGTCGAGGAGGACGCGCCGATCGAAAACAAAATGCTCACCGGCATCATCGAAAACTCGCAGGAGAAGGTCGAGCTCCGCAACTTCGGAATCCGTAAGGACGTCCTCCAATACGACGACGTCCTCAACCGCCAGCGCGAGATCATTTACGGTCAGCGCGACCAGGTGCTCAACGGCGAGGATCTCCACGACACCATCGTGAAGATGACCACCGACTCTATCGACACCTCGATCAAGCACTTCCTGCCCGACGGTCCCCGCGAGAACTGGAACATGGCGGGTCTGATAGAATACTACCGCGGCTGGGTCATCCGCGACGACGCAAAATACAAGGAATTCCTTGACGAGATAGACGAGGTCGAGGCGGACGAGGTAAGAGAGGCGCTCACAAAGGACGCTATGGACACCTATGCCGAGAACGAGACCCTTTATACTCCGGAGTCTATCCGCGAGATGGAGCGCAGCTCGCTGCTCCGCGCGGTAGATACTCACTGGATGGATCATATCGACGCAATGGATCAGCTCAAGACGGGCATCCGCCTGCGCTCCTACGGTCAGCATGATCCGGTCGTCGAGTATCGTCTTGAGGGCTTTGATATGTTCGACGAGATGATCGAGGCGATCCGCGAGGATACCATGAAGGCTATGCTCGTTCAGCCCAGACTGATCTACGAGAGAGAGATGGCAAAGGTAAAGGCGGCTCAGGCGAGAACCGAGGCTCAGCGCCTCGCGATGCAGAAGGCGGCGGAGATGGCGGCTCAGGTAAAGGAGCGCGCCGCGCAGCTCGAGCAGGAGAAGAAGGAAGCGGAGGCTCCCGTAGCTCCCATGGTTCTCAACAAGACCATTGAGCGCGAGCAGATCGCCAAGCCTGTCCACGCCTCCTCCGACGGTACGGACACGGCGAACAAAACCGTCCGCAAGGGAAAGAAGATCGGCAGAAACGATCCCTGCCCCTGCGGAAGCGGCAAGAAATATAAAAAGTGCTGCGGCAAGGATCTTTAATCCCGATTTTTCAGGGATTATTCAGCTCAACTTCACACAGTTTTCATATTCATATTGTTTAATATAAGCGTACTCAAAAGACGGAACCGCAACCGTCAAGTACATTGTTCTACCCTCCTCAATACGGGCCGACTCAGAGGCTCGTAATTGTACCCCTCATTTTTTACAGACAGGAAACGCCCGGTTCTCTCACCCGGGCGTTTTCGTTTTAAAACTGCCTTTGATATCGGAGAAGCCGTTCTCCCCCAAAAGCGCAGCATCACAAATACGGTCGGGCAGAAATGGTTTATCATAAGAAAACCCATCTGCCCGACCGCAATTATTCATTATTCATTATTCTTTATTCATTATTCTCTACTTCTCCCTACCTGTACCCCTTGCTCTGCATATAGCTGACTATCGTGCCGATGTTCGCGCGCTCATACTTGTTCAGCACGCTCTCGTCGAACGCCGAGGGAGATATCGTGCCGTTGTACCAGCTCTTTGAATCGAACCACGTCTGCAAAATAGTGCTGCTGAAGCGTCTGCCGTGGCGGGCGTAGATCTCGTTGAGAGCGTAGTTTAGCTCCTGCTCACTCATTCCCGAGAGCTCCGAGGCTGAGATATAACGGCTGTCGGAGCCGGGAAGCATATAATCGCCCGAACCGGAGGAAGCGGGCTTTTTCTTCTCTTCGGAATCCTCGTCCTCGTCATCGTCCTCCTGACTGCTCTGAGCCTTCTTCTCGGTTTTCTTGGGCTTGGTGGTGGACTGAACTATCTCGCCCTCCCTGCCCTTTGAGATGTAGAGCGTGACGGTGTCGGTCTTTTTGATCTCGCCCTCGGGCGGAGACTGACTGATAACGTAATCCCTGTCAACGCTGTCGCTGAACTGACGCGATACCTTGTATCTCACGCCCTCTTCATTGAGCTTTGTGTAAGCGTCCTGCTCAAGCAGACCCACGACGTCCGGAACCGTTACGAGCTCCGGCTCGGGCTCCGCAGTCGTAGGCGGCAGGGTCGTCGGCTGCTCCGTAGTAGGCTCGGCCGTGGTTTCCTGTTTAAGGAAGGGGATAAGCTCGGTTCCCCCGAAATACACGAAGGCGATAGCTCCGAGAAGCAGCGCGATAATGATCGACATCGCGACTATCACGCCCACCATGACATTGTGCGAGCGCGGCTTCGGCTTCCCCCATTCGTCCTCATCAAAATCTTCATCCTCATCAAACGGGATATTGTCCTTCCGATAATCCATACCGAACCTCCTTTGTGCCTGGCTTTGGGCTTTACCGCGTATTTCGGGCGTACGCTTCTGCCCTTATTCTTATTTTATACTCTCGCGCGAAAAATGTCAATAACCGTGTTAAAAGAACGGCCGCGGCGCGCTCGTGAATCCTGCCGCGTTCCGTTTTTATCCGCTCTGTATCTTATTACCCGAGGTGTAGCATTTGCCCGAGGTTGACCACAATTTTTTAAAAAATGTGTTTTATCGGGACATTCGACCGATTTTTGTTGCACTTTGTTTTTGCCAAGGCGGGTTTTTGAGCGCATAAAATGTTGAAAATTGTAAATCCTTATGATATAATGTGTCGGATAGGACTTTTGTCCATGTAAAGTGAGGAAGATATGATATGAATACTTTGAAGCTGAGCGGCAAGCTATACGCGGAAATGCTCAGAATCGGCGCGGCAAGGCTGCGCGACAACATTAAAATAGTAAACGACCTGAACGTATTCCCGATCCCCGACGGCGACACAGGCGACAATATGTTCCTGACGATCGACTCGGGCATCTCGATGCTCGGCGACAGCGAGGTAGATCTCTCGCTCTCGGAAACCGCCCAATCGACGGCAAAGGGAATGCTGCTGGGCGCCAGAGGCAACTCGGGAGTTATCCTGTCCCGTATTTTCGCGGGAATCTCAAAGGGTCTTGAGGGTATCGACGAAGCCGACGTTGAACAGCTCAACGACGCGATGAAGAGCAGTATCAAGGAATCCTACAGCGCGGTGAGCGTGCCCGTCGAGGGAACCATTCTCACCGTGTTCAAGGACGCGGTATTCTACTGCTCAACACGACTGACCTCGGGCAAGACCTTCGAGGAATATTTTGACGATTTTATCTGGGAGCTCAAGCGCTCGCTCGAGCGCACTCCCGATCTGCTTGACGTGCTCAAGGAAGCGGGCGTCGTCGACAGCGGCGGCGCGGGCTTTATCTATATCGCCGAGGGCATGAGAGCCGCGCTTGACGGCGAGACCTCCGAGCGCTCCGAGCTCACGATCACGACCCGCAAAAACGTTGATCTCAACGCCTTTACCGAGGACAGCGTGCTTGAGTTCGGCTACTGCACCGAATTTCTGCTCAGGCTGCAGCGCTCAAAAATAGATATCGACAGCTTTGACCTCGACGCCCTGATCTCATGGCTCAACAGCGTGGGAGATTCTGTCGTGGCTTTCCGCGAGGGAACGATCGTCAAGGTCCACGTTCATACAATGAAGCCCGGCGACGTGTTCAACTACGTTCAGCAGTTCGGAGAATTTCTCACCACCAAGGTCGAGAATATGACCCTGCAGCACAACGAGAATCACGCCCGCAAGGCATTTGAGCCCAAGAAAAAGAAGCTCCGCAAGCCCTACGGCATCGTAAGCGTCGCCGCAGGCGAGGGCATAAAGGAAGCCTTTCTCTCGCTCGGCTGCGATATTGTAGTCGACGGCGGTCAGAGCATGAATCCCTCCGCGGAGGATCTTATCGAAGCGTTCAAGGAAATCAACGCCGACACGATCTTGGTATTCCCCAATAACGGAAATATCATTCTCACCGCTAATCAGGCGGCGGCGCTCTACAGCGAGGCGGAGATCCGCGTCGTACCCACCAAGAATATCGGCGACGGCTACGCGGCGATCTCGATGCTCGATACAGGCTCGGGCGATACCGACGCTATAATCGACGAGCTCGAGGAGGTCATCTCGGGAGTTGTCACCGGAATGGTCTCAAAGGCTGTGCGCGATACGGAGCTTGACGGCGTCACAGTCAAAAAGGATGATTATATCGGCTTTGTCGGCGACAAAATCTACGTCGACTCGCCCGACAAAGCGGACGCCGCCGAAAGTCTGGTTGAACAGCTCGACGCAAAAAGCTATGACATCATGCTGGTTGTAAGCGGCTGCGACGTTGATAATGCTGATGCGCAGGCTTTCTGCGACAAAATGCAAAAGCTCTACAGGCGCACCGAGGTTGTTCTGATTGACGGCGGTCAGCCGATCTATGATTATATTATTATTTTGGAATAAGGAGAATTTTCAATGAGAACTGTTAAAATCGTTACCGATTCCTGCTCGGATCTGCCCAAGGCGCTCCGCGACAGATTCAACATCGACTATCTTCAGATGAATACCGTCAAGGACGGCGTCGAGACCAAGGCAAGCCTTGACTGGGAATATTACAGCCCCAAGGAGCTCTACGACACCATCCGCGACGGCAACCGCGTGACCACCACCCAGGTTCCCGCTCCCGAATTTGAAAAGCATTTCAGAGAATGGGCAAAGGAAGGCTTTGACATCGTTTACATCGCCTGCTCCGGCAAGCTCTCCGGCTCTGTCAACACAGGCAAGGTCGTCGCCGATCAGATCATGCAGGAGGTTCCCGAGGCAAAGATCTTCAGCGTGGATTCTCTCAACGCCTGCTGCGGCGAGGGTCTTGTCGCGATCCGCGCGGCTGAGTTCAGAGACGAGGGACTTTCCGCCGAGGAGATCGTTAAGAAGCTCGAGCCCATCCGCAACAATGTAAATCAGTACGTCACCGTTCACAACCTCAAGGCGCTCAAGGCAGCTGGCAGAGTCACCGCTTCCTCCGCCTTCTTCGGAAATCTGCTCGGAGTCAAGCCCATCCTTATCTCCGACAAGGAAGGCTACAACGTAGCGATCAAAAAGGTCAAGGGACGCTTCAACTCCATCCAGGAGCTTGTTGACCTCACCGCCGAGAGCATCGAAAACCCCGATGGTCAGATTGTCATGGTAGTTCATTCCGACTGCGAGGACGAGGCAAAGGAGCTTGCAAAGCTGCTTGAGGAAAAGATCCCCGGAATCGAGGTCTGCATCGGCTATATCGGACCCATCATCGGCGCGTCGATCGGCGCCGACGCTCTGGGAGTATTCTCCTGGGGCAAGAATGTTGACAGGTTCACCGTATGACAGCGCTGGTCCCGGTCCTGGTCTGCTCGGCGATAGTCTCCTATCTCATGGGCGGTCTCAACGGAGCTATTATGCTCTCCCGCGCGGTTTATCATCAGGATATCCGCGAGCTGGGCAGCAAAAACCCCGGCTTTACCAATTTCAAGCGCGTTTACGGCAACGGCATAGTAAGCTGGCTGGTGATCGTTATTGATATGCTCAAGACCGTGCTCCCGGTACTCGGAACGGCTCTGATAATGAGCAATGTTCTCCATATCGAGCACTTCGGCTGGCAGTTCGGCGCACAGTTTTCCGGTCTTTTCTGCATGATCGGTCACTGCTTCCCTGTATGGTACAAATTCAAAGGAGGCAAGGCGTTTATCACCGGCTTCGCCACTATCTGGTTTGTTGACTGGCGCATGGCTTTGGCGGCTATGGCGGTATTCTTCATCGTGCTTTTCATCGGAAAGTATATGTCCGTGGCGTCCTGCTCGGCGGCGTTCTTCTGCCCGATCGCGCTCGCCTCTCTCAGCCCCGAAAGCATTTGGGTAGAGCTGATGGCGATAGCGGCGGCTCTGCTGGTCATTTTGAGGCATTGGCCGAATTTCGTAAAGCTCGCTCACGGAACCGAGAGCAAGTTCAGCCTTCGCGGAAAAAAGAAATCCGACGGCGAGGAAAAGCCTGCCGAACAAAAGGATAAAAAAGCGCAGCCCGCAAAAACAAAGACCGACGCCAAGCCCAAGGCGAAAACGGAGAAAAAAAGCTCCGCGTCAAAGGCAAGACATTCAAAATAATGAAGCCAGGAGGTTTGGAGATTTCCAAGCCTCCTTTTATTTCGCTTGCTTTTAAGCCTGCTGAATGATATACTTTATACTAAACTCAAATAAAAAATAGACAATCTTTGCGGTCTATTTTCCGCAATACTTCGTTGTCGTCTCGTCGTCGCTCGCTGTGCTTGCTGACAA
>CACYIC010000001.1 GCA_902774325.1 uncultured Ruminococcus sp. | reverse complement strand
GTTGTCAGCAAGCACAGCGAGCGACGACGAGACGACAACGAAGTATTGCGGAAAATAGACCGCAAAGATTGTCTATTTTTTATTTGAGTTTAGTATTATCATTCCGAAATCTTTTTGGCGGTTACGGATCATTTCCTGTAGGCTTTTTTGAACGGAACAACGGTGCCGTCCTTTTCCTCCACGCTGACGTTGTCGAGAGTGGCGTCAAACTGCGCGCGGATCTCGCCGAGGTAGAGCTTGTAGAGCTTCTTCTGCTCCGCCTGCTCCTCGTCGGTAAGTCCGGCGGTCTTTTTCTTTTTGGCGAGCTCGTTTATCCTGTCGAGCATTTTTTTATCCATAGTATCTCCCTAAAGAACAGGGCAGGCAAAGCGCCCGCCCTGTTTTGAATTTATTGATAAACTGGATTTATCAGTTGTTGATGAGCTTGTCCTCGTCCGACCAGCTGTAGAGCTTTCTGACCTCCTCGCCGATCTTCTCGGCGGGAGCCTCGGCAGCGAGCTTTCTCATGGCGCGGAAGTGAGCCTGTCCGCCCGCGGACATATCGAGGAGGAATTCCTTGGCAAAGGAGCCGTCCTGGATATCGGAGAGGATCTTTCTCATCGCCTTCTTGGTGTCGTCGGTGATGATCTTGGGACCTGTTACATAGTCGCCGTACTCAGCGGTGTTGGAGATCGAATATCTCATGCCGGCAAAGCCCGACTGATAGATGAGGTCAACGATGAGCTTCATCTCGTGGATGCACTCGAAATAAGCGTTTCTGGGATCGTAGCCCGCCTCGCAGAGGGTCTCGAAGCCCGCCTGCATCAGAGCGCAGACGCCGCCGCAGAGAACAGCCTGCTCGCCGAAGAGGTCGGTTTCGGTCTCGGTGCGGAAGGTGGTCTCGAGAACGCCCGCTCTCGCGCCGCCGATGCCGAGAGCATAGGCGAGAGCCTTGTCCTTAGCCTGACCCGTCGCGTCCTGATATACCGCTACAAGACAGGGAACGCCCTTGCCGGCCTCATACTCGGAACGAACGGTGTGGCCGGGTCCCTTGGGCGCGATCATTGTAACGTCAACATCCGCGGGAGGAACGATCTGACCGAAGTGGATGGCGAAGCCGTGAGCAAACATGAGCATATTGCCCGCCTCGAGGTTGGGCTCGATATCCTTCTTGTACATGGCTGCCTGCTTCTCGTCGTTGATGAGGATCATGATGATGTCCGCCTGCTTGGCAGCCTCGGCAGCGGTGAATACCTCGAAGCCCTGCGCCTCAGCCTTTGCCCAGGACTTGCTTCCCTCGTACAGACCGATAATAACGTGACAGCCCGAATCCTTGAGGTTCAGCGCGTGAGCGTGACCCTGGCTGCCGTAGCCGATGATCGCGATCGTCTTGCCCTCGAGGAGCGCAAGGTTACAATCGGATTGATAATAAATTGGTGCTTTCATGTTTTCTCTGTAGTCTTTCATTTTGATTTCCTCCTATTTGAAATAAGAAAATAAGATAAAAAGTATATGCTTACAAAGAAACCGCTGTGGTTCCCCTGTCGATGGCAACTGTACCTGTGCGGACTATCTCGCGGATGCCGTAGGGCTTGAGCATATCGATCAGCGTGTTGACGCGGTTGGTGCACTCGCAGTACTCGACTGTAACTGTGTCGGGAGAAGCGTCAACGATCTTAGCCTGCATGATCTCGGCGGTTTTGATGATCTCGCTGCGCTTTGAGGGCGCGCAGTGAACCTTTATCAGGATCAGCTCGCGGCTGATGAATTCTCCGTCGGTCAGGCGCTTTACCTTGATGACGGGTATCACCTTGTTGAGCTGCTTTTCAAGCTGTTCGACAACGTATTCGTCGCCGTTCGCTACTATCGTGATTCGCGAGACCTTAGGATCCGCGGTCACGCCGACCGCCAGTGAATCTATATTGAAGCCTCGGCGCGAAAAAAGACCCGAGATCTTTGAGAGAACGCCCGCCTGGTTTTCCACCAGGATAGATAATGTATACTGCATTCGCTCACCTCATTATATCGACGGCGTGTCGGGATAAACGTTGCAAACCAGAATGAACGGCTTGTCCGACTTCACCATTTTCTTTATTATCTCCTCCGCCTCCTCGTTTGAATCGGCCTCGGCATGGTCGATGCCGTAAGCCTCGGCGATCTTCAGGAAGTCGGGGTCGCCCTCGAGCACCGTCGCGCTGTGGCGGCAATTGTAGTTGAAATCCTGAAGCTCGCGAACCATTCCGAGGCGGTGGTTGCGCATGATGATGATTTTGATGGCGAGGTTCTGACCCGCGATCGTGGCGAGCTCGTTCATGCTCATCTGGAAGCTGCCGTCGCCGCAGACCACCACGACGTCCCTTGAGGGGCGGGCAAGCTTGGCGCCTATAGACGCGGGTATGGAATAGCCCATCGTTCCCATTCCGCCCGTCGTGAGGAAGCGTCCCTCGCGGATGCGGAAGTTGTTGGCGCACCAGATCTGGTTCTGCCCGACGTCCGCGACAAGGATAGCCTTTGAACGCAGCATGGAGCTAAGCTTGCTGACAAGGCTGCGCGGCTCGACAAAGCCCTCGAACTTGGGCGGGACCCGGAACATATCGTTCTTCCATGTCCTGACCGTTTCCGTCCACTGCCGCGTGACATGATAATCGCCGATCTCGTTCAGCAGCATGGTCATCACGTTCTTCATATCGCCGACGATCGGGATCTCCGTTTTTACGTTCTTGCCGATCTCGGCGGGGTCGATGTCGATATGTATGACGGTGTTGTACTCGCTCATCTGGTGGGGCTTGGCTACCGCCCTGTCGCCCAGACGCGCGCCGCAGACGATAACAAGATCAGCCTCATGCAGGGCGCGGTTCGCGACCGGCTTGCCGTGAGTTCCGAGCATTCCGAGATAAAGCTCGTGCTCGCTGGGCATTACGCCTATGCCCATCATCGTCGAGATCACGGGGATCCCCGTTCTTTCGGCAAAGGTCTGGAATTTCGGCTTGACGCCCGAGAGCAGCACGCCGCCGCCCGAAACGATCACGGGGCGCTCGCTGGCTTTTATCGCCTCGATCGCGCGCTTTATCTGGATCGCGTGACCCTTTGTGTTGGGCTTGTAGCCGAGGATCTTTACGGATTCGGGATAAGTGAAGCCCTCGATCTCGTTCTCCTGTATATCCATCGGGATATCAATGAGCACGGGACCCTTTCGTCCCGTAGAGGCAATATAAAACGCCTCCTTGAACACCCTCGGAAGCTCCTCGGTGTTCTTCACGATATAGCTGTGCTTAACAAACGGCTCGCAGGCGCCCGTGATGTCCGCCTCCTGGAAAACGTCGCGTCCCAGCAGGCTGCTCTTGACCTGACCCGTGATCGCCACGAGCGGGATCGAGTCGGTGTAGGCGGTCGCGATACCGGTTATTAGATTTGTTGCTCCGGGGCCGGAGGTCGCGACGCAGACGCCGGGCTTTCCGCTGCCGCTGCAGCGGGCATAGCCGCTCGCCATGTGAGCCGCGTTCTGCTCCTGGCGCACAAGCACGTGCTTTATATCGGAATCGTATAGCTTGTCATAGAAAGGACAAATCGTCGCGCCCGGATAGCCAAAGACGACCTTGATCCCCTCTGCTTCCAGACACTTTACCATGATTTCAGCACCGCTGATCATTTTTGTCCCTCCTTCTTCTTTATGGCGATCTATTTTGCGATTAAATTATATTATACATCAAACAACGCGGTTTGTAAAGTGTTTTATAAAAGAGTCTGTCAAAAGATTGTCAAAAGGCTCTGTCAGTTCAGCGGCTCCTCTTCCTGCTCCTGCCTCGGGTCGACAAAAAGCGTTTTGTTGTTGACGTAGATGACCATTCCGGGCTTCGCGCCCGCGGGCTTGCTGACGAATTTGACCCTTGTATAGTCGACAGGGACGTTCGTGCTCTGCCGCGCCTTGCTGTGGTAGGCGGCAAGCTGAGCGGCATAGAGCAGGGTCTCGTCGTCGGGAGCCTCACCCTCGCAGGAGATGATGACGTGGGAGCCGTGGATATCCTTGGTGTGGAGCCAGATATCGTTCTTCGCGGCTGTTTTCAGCGTGAGGGCGTCGTTCTGGCGGTTGTTCCTGCCCACAAAGATCTTAAAGCCCGAGCGGGAGGTGAATTGAAGCGGCGGGAGCGCCTGCTGCTTGGGCTGCTTTCCCTTCGGGGCGCGCAGATAGCCCTGTTCGGTGAGCTCCTCGCGGATCCTTGACAGCTCTCGCTCGGTCTCGGCGCGGTCGATGAAGTCGAGCACCGACTCGATATACTCCAGCTCGCTCTTCCCCTTTTCGATCTGACCGCGCAGCACGTTTTCAGCGGTCTTTGCCTTTTGGTAATCCTTGTAGTACTTCTGGGCGTTCGCCGCCGGAGATATCGCGGGATTGAGCCTTACGCGCAGCGTCCCGCCCTCGGGGTCGTAGTAGTTCTCGACCTCGATCTCCTCCGCTCCGCGCGGGATGCGGTAGAGGTTAGCCTGGAGCAGATCGCCCCTTATCCTCAGGCTCTCACGATCGGCGCAGCGCTCGAGCTCCGCCTGCTGCTTCGAGAGCTTGCGGGCGATCCTCTCGCGGGTATTGTTGAGAAGCTTGAGAAGGCTGTGGGTCTTGACGCGCATACGCTCGCGCTTGTCCCTCTCGTCATAAAACTCGTCTATCGCGCTGTTGAAGCTTTCGCCCTTCGCCGTTCTCAGGTAGCCGCCGTACTGCTCGATCGGCATAAAGGCTATATCCATCGGTCTGCCGTCCTCGCGGTAAACCGTGCAGGGAGCGCCGCCGCCGCTTTCGACAGCCTTTTTCAGCTTTGAGATCTCGCCGAGAAGCCTGTTCATTTCCGACCTGTCAAGGCGGTTCGAGGCGCCCTCGCGCACCCTGTACTCAAGCTCGCGGCAAACGATCGGCGAAAGCCCCTGAACCGCCGAGAGTATCGCCTTTGAAAGCGGCAGCTCCGCCTCAGTATCGCATATCCTCGACGCCGCTTCCTCCGGGGAAGCGGTGAGAAGACAGAGCTTGTCCTGTCCCTCCGGAAGCTCATAGCGGATATTCGGAAGCACCAGCCGGCGCGAGCTGACGGTCAGATCGACCCTCTTGAGCGCGTCGATAATAACTCCCGTGCTGCGGTCAAAAACGATGATGTTGCTGTGCATACCCATTATCTCGCAGGCTATCGTGAGCTCCGTCGCGTCGCCCAGCTCGTTTACGCACTCAAAATCCAGAAACAGGATCCTGTCCAGCTCATGCTGGCGCACGCCCGTCAGCTTGCCGCCGCCCAGCTTCTTGCGCAGAAGCATGCAGAACATCGGCGGCTGAGCGGGATTCTCGGGAGCGCTCGAGCAGAAATTCACCCTGGGCGAATTTGCCCGCGACGAGAGCAGGAGCTTTCCGCCGCCCTGCGGTGAGCGCAGAGCAAGCACCAGCTCGTCGCGGTTGGGCTGATATATCTGGTTCACGCGCGCGCCCAGGGCTTCGCGCTCGATCTCTTTTTTTATAAAATGAAGATAAATGCCGTCTAAAGCCATAGCTGCCTCACTTGTGGTATTTTCCGTTTGAGTTGATTTCAAAGGCGCGGTAGATCTGCTCGCTGAGCATCAGCCGCGCGAGCGTGTGGGGAAAGGTCATTTTGCTCATCGACAGCCTGAGCTCCGCCCTGCTTTTGACCTGCTCGCTCAAGCCGTAGCTGCCGCCGATAATGAAATCGACCGTGCTTTTGCCCTCCACGGCAAGCCTTTCGAGCTTTTCGGCAAGCTCCTCGCTCGAGAGCTGCTTTCCCTCGATGCACATGGCGATCACAAAATCGCCCGCGCCCGTTTTTTGAAGTATCCTCGCTCCCTCGGCATTGACGACCTCCGCTGTCCTCGCGGGGCTCGGGCTGTTGTCGCGGAGCCTTTCCTCCGCGAGCTCGATCACCGAGAATTTGCAGAAGGCGCCGAGGCGCTTCGCGTACTCCGCGATACCGTCGGCAAAATACTTTTCCTTGATTTTTCCTATGCAAATAATATTGACTCTCAGCATCAGTAGATCACGCTCAATCCTGTAGGCTCCTTCGGGGCGATATCGAGGGTATAGTCGCGGCGGAACTTCATCCCCGCGCGTTCCAGCTCGGCGACGGAGGCTCTCAGGGCGATCTGCGGCGTATTGTTCTGCTCGCTCAGATGCCCGAGCATCAGCCTGCACGCTCCGCTTGAAACAAGCTGCGCCAGCTCGACCGAGCAGGCGTCGTTCGAAAGGTGTCCCCTGTCCGACAAAATGCGCTTCTTCAGGATATAGGGATAGGGTCCGAGGCGCAGCATTTCGAGGTCGTGGTTAGACTCCAGCACGACAAAATCGCTGCCGCACGCGGCGGCGCGCACCTCCGGCGTAACAAAGCCCATATCCGTAGCGATGAGAGCGGTCTTTCCGTCGGCGGTCGTCACGCTGTAGCAGCAGCTCTCCGCCGCGTCGTGAGGGGTATCGATCCGGCGTATCAGCATATTTCCGAGCGCGGTCTCCTTCTCGATGACATGGACCCTCGCGTTCGGGTAGAGCTTCCCGCTAAGCGCGTTCAGGGTCCCCTCGGAGGCGTAGATATCGAGCCTGTGCTTATTTGCGAGCACCCTGAGCGCGGAGCAGTGATCGGTGTGCTCGTGGGTGATGAACACCGCGCCGATCGAGGAGAAGTCCACCGAAGCCGCCTCAAGCGCAAGCTCGAGCTGCTTGCAGTTCCTGCCCGCGTCAATGAGCACGCCCTCTCCCTTTGCTCCAATAAAATAGCTGTTTCCGCTGCTTCCGCTGAAAAGCGGTATCGCCTTTGCCAAATCCATCATTCCCGGTTTAATAATCTCTGCTTATGATACCACATTTTGAGCGCGTTGACAAGCCAGATATTTTCCGGCGACGAGTCCCCGCGAGGCGGGTTTTGACCGCCGCAGGCAATTGGCAATCAATGATTTTTGTATATATCTCGGGCTTCAATCGGACGGAGCGACCTGAGATTCAATTATTTTTGGTTATTATTTATAAAAATTACACCAAAATTTAGTTTGAAAATTTTTGAATTTGCTTGAAATTCACATAATATTTTGGTATTATATATATGGACAGCTTTAAAGATTTCTCGCCGCCCATAGCCGCAGATCTTTTACGGCATTTTTCTGCCGAATCTTCCTGTTATTCGTCGGCATGATTTCGTCGTTTTGACATAAATCTATTATTTTGTTTCCGCGCCTCTGAACAACAGGGAATTTTCAGAGGTACCCAAATCAGATAAAAGTATTCTTTATCAGCTATGGGTTTTCTTTAATGAGATCTCTTGACCCCGCCGTTGAACACGTTCAGGTTCAGACGGGCGGGAGAGAGCGCCCACCGGCGCTTTTTGCTCTTTTTAACGAGGGAGGGATAAAATGGACTACCGTTTCAGCGATGAGCGAAGCCAGAGCGAGCTGTTTTTCACGGGCGACGGCACGAGGGCGTTCACCTTCTTCGGCGCGAGACCTGAAAGCCGCGGCGGAAGTGACGGCGTCATGTTCCGGGTCTGGGCGCCAAACGCGCAGAGCGTTTCGGTCACGGGCAGCTTCAACAACTGGAACAAAAACGCTCACTTCATGCGCAGGGCAGAAAACGGGATCTGGGAGCTTTTCATCGAGGGCGTCGCGGCAGGCGATTCCTACAAATACTGCGTCGAGACCCCCTGGTTCGAGAAGCTTCTGAAATCCGATCCCTTTGCCTTCTTTGCGGAGCTTCGTCCCGACAACGCCTCGCGCGTCTTTGATATTGATTCCTACAGCTGGGGGGACGGCGATTGGATTGAGCGCCGCAGAAGCGCCGACAGCCTCAAGTCACCCATGAATATCTATGAGGTCCACGCGGGCTCATGGAAGCGCGGCGAGGACGGCGGCTACTACAGCTACAGACAGCTCGCGGATGAGCTGACCGCCTATCTGCTCGACATGAATTACACCCACGTCCAGTTCATGCCTCTGATGGAGCACCCCTACGACGGAAGCTGGGGCTTCCAGACCACGGGCTATTTTGCCGCGACCTCGCGCTACGGCACTCCCGAGGATCTGATGTTCCTGATCGACACGCTCCACCAAAACGGCATCGGCGTCATTATGGACTGGGTTCCCTCCAACTTCCCGAAGGACAGCTTCGCGCTGAGCAAATTCGACGGCACGGCGCTTTACGAAAACGAGGATCCCCGCCTCGGGGAACAGCCTCTCTGGGACACCTGCCTGTTCAATTTCGAGCGTCCCGAGGTAGTGAGCTTTCTGGTTTCCTCCGCGGTATTCTGGATCGAGAAGTACCACCTCGACGGCATCCGCATAGGCGCGCTGTCGTCCATGCTCTATCTCGATTACGGCAAAAGCGAGGGCGAGTGGACGCCCAACAAATTCGGCGGCAAGGAGAACCTTGAGGGGATCGATTTCGTCAAGCGGCTCAACACCGCGGTCCACCTCTATCATCCCGAGGTGCTTATGATCGCCGAGGAAACGACCTCCTGGCCTAAGCTCACCCACGGCATCGAGGAGGGCGGTCTGGGCTTCAACTACAAGTGGAACCGAGGCTGGATGAACGATATGCTCCGCTATATGACGCTCGAGCCCAAGTGGAGACCCTTCAATCACGACAACCTGACTTTCAGCTTCTTCTACGCTTTCTCGGAGCACTTCATCCTGCCCGTTTCGCACGACGAAATGAGCATAGGCAAGGGCTCGCTGCTCAGCAAGATGCCCGGAAACGGCGGCGACCGTCTGGCGGGTCTGCGCGCGTTCATAACCTATATGTTCGCCCACCCGGGCAAAAAGCTCTTCTTCATGGGCACCGATATCGGACAGATCGAGGAATGGGACGTTGACGGAATCGTTGACTGGGAGATGCTGGACAGCAAGAACCACGCCCAGCTCCAGGTTTTCTTCCGTGAGCTGAACCTGTTCTACAAGGAAACGCCGGCGTTTTATGAGCGCGACTCGATATGGAAGGGCTTCGACTGGATCCACCACGACGACTACACCAATTCCGTCATCGCCTTCAAGCGCAGCGACGAAAGCGGGAGCGAGATCATCGCGGTCTGCAACTTCAAGCCCGAAAGCCACGAGAACTACTCCATTGGCGTGCCTCAGTCGGGCGTTTATGACGAGGTGTTCAATTCCGACGATCTGCGCTACGGCGGCTCCGGAGTCACAAACGGACACCTGATCCAAACGCAGCAGGAAAAGATCCACGGCTGCAACCAGAGCGTTTCGCTCTCTTTGCCGCCGATGGGCGTTATATATCTGAAATTTTCCGGAGAAAACGCCGGTTAAACCGGGCGCCTCTCCGAGAAATGAATCCGCTGCCGCAAAAGGGCGACTCCAAAATCCGTGCCGCCCGAACTCACAAATCCTTCACAGCAACTCTCTGCCAAAGCTTCTTTAGATCAGCCGATATCCCTTTTAAGCTTTGACAGGAATCAAATATAAAATATCCGCACCTCTGAACAACAGGGAATTTTTAGAGGTGCCCCTAAATTTCAATAAAATCGGAGGTATTTGCATGCAAACATTCCCAAAACAGGAAGTTGTGGCCATGCTTCTCGCGGGCGGTCAAGGCTCTCGCCTGGGCGTGCTCACAAAAAAATTGGCCAAACCTGCCGTACCGTTCGGCGGCAAGTATCGCATTATTGACTTTCCCCTGTCAAACTGCGTAAACTCCGGCATCGAGGCTGTGGGTATTCTCACACAGTATCAGCCGCTTATTCTCAATGAGTACATCGGAAACGGTCAGCCGTGGGATCTCGACGGAATGCACTCGGGCGTTAACTGCCTCAGCCCCTATCAGGCCATCAAGGGCGCGGACTGGTACTCCGGAACCGCTAACGCCATCTATCAGAACATCAACTATATCGAGCGCTATGATCCCGAATATGTTGTCATCCTCTCGGGCGACCACATCTACAAGATGGACTACAACAAGATGCTTGAGTACCACAAGGAAAAGAACGCCGCCTGCACCATCGCGGTCATCGACGTTCCGCTCGAGGAGGCTTCACGCTTCGGTATCCTCAACACCCACGAGGACGGCGAGATCTATGAGTTTGACGAGAAGCCCGAGCATCCCAAGAGCACCAACGCCTCTATGGGCATCTACATCTTCAGCTGGAAGGAGCTCAGAAAGTACCTCACCGACGACGCCGAGCTTGAAAACTCAAGCCACGACTTCGGCAAGGACGTGCTCCCCGCCATGCTCAACTCCGGCGAGAGGATGTTCGCCTATCCCTTTGAGGGCTACTGGAAGGACGTCGGAACCATCGACAGCCTCTGGGAGGCTAACATGGATCTGCTCGATCCCAACGTCACCCTCGACCTCAAGGACATCTATTCGCGCAATCCCATGATGCCGCCGCACTACATCTCGCCCGACGCCAACATCCAGAATTCCCTGATCGCGGACGGCTGCAACGTCGAGGGCAACCTCGAATTCTCGATCCTCTTCTCGGGCGTTACCGTCGGCAAGGGCGCGACCATCAACTCATCGATCATCATGCCCGGCGCTGTTATCGAGGAGGGCGCAGACGTTCAGTTCGCCATCGTCGCCGAAAACACTGTGATCGGAAAGAACGCAAAGATCGGTCAGAGCCCCGAGGAAGTGGAGAACCGCGACAACTGGGGCATCGCCGTTATCGGTGAAAACACCGTTATCCCCGAAAACGCCGTGGTCAAGGCAAAGGAAATGATAGACAGCGAGGTGACAGCTAAATGAGAAGTAACGACGTATTAGGCTTTATTTTCGCCGACACACTTGACGATAAGGTCCCCGAGCTGGCGGCTACCCGCACAATGGCGAGTATCCCCATCGGCGGCAAGTACAGAATTATTGACTTTGTGCTCTCGAGTATGTCAAACTCGGGCATAAACAACGTAGGCATCTGCGCCAAGAGCAACTTCCTTTCGCTGACCGACCACGTCGGCTCCGGAAGCGCCTACGACCTTTCAAAGAGAAGAAGCAACCTCACCCTTCTCACGCCCTACGGCGGCAAGAATTTCTCAAACTATGTTGAGATAATCTACAACATGCACGGCTACATCGAGCACTGCCGCGAGGAATATATCCTCATTTCACCCGGCAACGTGATCTCGAATTTCGACTACACCCAGCTCTTTGACTTCCACGCGAAGCACAACGCCGACATCACCTTCCTCTACAAGAGGCGTGTTGTTCCCGCCGGCTACGACCGTCCCATCACCTTTGACATAGCCGACGACGGCAAGGTCAAGCAGGTATTTGTGGCTCCCGGCAACACCGACGAGGTCGTGAACCATGTCTGCGGCACCGTTCTTATCAAGAAATCCCTTCTCATGGAGGAGATCCGAAAGGCGCTCAGCCTCAACGAGCTGGACATCAAGCGCCTGATCCAGAAGTCGGTCGAAAAATACAGCGTTTACGCCTACGAGAACAAGGGCTACACCGCGGTCATCAGCTCGATCAACTCCTACTTTGACTTCAATATGGATCTCATGAAGAAGTCGGTGCGCGACGAGCTGTTCAACCCCAAGCGCCCGATCTACACCAAGGTACGCGACGACGCTCCCTCTCGCTACGGCCTCGACAGCAAGGTAAAGAACTCGATCATCGCTCAGGGCTGCGTGATCGACGGCGAGGTTGAGAACTGCATCATCTCAAAGGGCGTTTATGTCGGCAGCGGCGCGAAGCTTTCAAACTGCATCGTCATGCAGGACACCAAGATCGGCGCCGACACCAAGCTCAACTACGTGATCATTGACAAGGATGTTACGATCAAGGACGAGCGCTCGCTCATGGGCTTTGACTCGTACCCCATCTATATTGCCAAGAAATCCGTTGTATAACTGCTTCGCAATCCGCACATCTGATTTATGCGGTATTGCCTGATAGTTTTTAAATTCTTTCCAATAGGAGGACAAACCAATGAGAATACTTTATTGCGCTTCGGAAGCCAATCCCTTCTGCGGCAGCGGCGGACTTGCCGATGTTGCGGGCAGCCTTCCCCATACCCTTTGCAGAAAGGGTCAGGATTGCCGCATAGTTGTTCCGCTCTACGGCACGATCCCGCAGGATCTTAAAAACCAGATGAATTTCATTACGAACTTCACCGTTCCCGTCGCGTGGCGCCACCAGTACTGCGGACTGTTCTGGGCACGCTGGAACGACTGCACCTACTACTTCATCGACAACGAGTATTACTTCAAGCGCGGCACCCTTTACGGTCACTATGACGATGCTGAGCGCTTCGCGTTCTTCTCACGCGCTATTCTGGAGATGCTTCCCTATATCGACTTCCACCCCGATATGATCCACTGCAACGACTGGCAGACAGCTCTTGTTCCCGTTTACTACTATCTGTTCTATTCTCACAGACCCTGGTATTACAACATCAAGAGCCTGTTCACCATCCACAACATCCAGTATCAGGGCGAGTACGGCTGGGAAACCAACACCGAATGCGTAGGTATTCCCGCCAGCGAGACCAAGATCCTCGAGATGAACGGCAAGCTCAACATGATGAAGGGCGCCATCGAGACCTCGACCCGCGTTTCCACCGTATCTCCCAGCTACGCCGCCGAGATCAAGGATCCCTGGTACAGCTGGGGACTGCATGACGAGCTCAATCTCCGCCACTACAAGCTCTGCGGCATCAAGAACGGCATCGACCAGGCAAGCTACGATCCAGCCACTGACTACCAGCTCTACTGCAACTACACCAAGGAGGATATGAGCGGCAAGGGCGTCTGCAAGCAGAAGCTCCAGGAGCGTCTCTGCCTCGAGCAGCGCTGGAACACCCCGATCGTCGGCATGGTCACCCGCCTTGTTTCCCACAAGGGTCTGGACCTCGTCCGCATGGGACTCGAGGAGCTCATGAACACCGAGGATATGCAGTTCGTTATTCTCGGCTCCGGCGACAAGGAATACGAGGACTTCTTCAACTTCATGCAGGCTAAGTATCCCGGCAGGCTCTGCTTCTGCCACGGCTTCGTTCCCGAGCTCGCCCGCAAGATCTACTCCGGCGCGGACATCTTCCTCATGCCCTCCGCTCAGGAGCCCTGCGGTCTTGCCCAGATGATCGCCCTGCGCTACGGCACCATCCCCGTAGTCCGCGAGGTCGGCGGTCTCAAGGACAGCGTATTCGACTCAGCCGACAACTACGGCAACGGCTTCACCTTCAAGAACTACTATACAGCCGATATGCAGCACGCCATTCGCCGCGCGCTGTGGGGCATCCAGGATGACCGCGGCTGGCACCAGCTCATGTGGAGAGCCATGATGAGCGACAACAGCTGGGAGCGTTCCGCTCAGGACTATATCAACGTCTACAACGATACTCTCAACTGGAATTAAGCGATACAAAAACTCAAGGCAGCGCCTACCCTAGCGGTAAAGCGCTGCCTTGTTTATTTTCTTGGATTATTTTTTCGGCGTCATCCGCCTTGCTCTGCGAAATTTTCCGCTGACATCTGTTTTAATCTTTTAATTGAGAATAGTATCAAAACGTCTCGTCGTCGATCGCAGCGGCGGGCTCGGGCGCGGCGGGCGTCGGAGCAAGGCTGGTCGTCGGAGCGTCGGGCTCTTTGGCAGGCGCCGGAAGCGCGGCGGCTTCCTCGGCGGGAGGAGCCAGCCTTGTCGTGGGAGCGGAGGGCTCGGGCTGAACAGGCTGCTGCGCGTAAGACGGCTCAACGGGCTGCTGCGGATATTGCTGCGCACCCTGCTGATAAGGAACGGGCTCGGGCGCGGGATAACCGGGAACTGTTATGAAGGGCTGCTTGACGTCTATGCGCGCCCTGCCGTCCCAGCTCGCGTCAACTATAACTGGCTGACCCTGCGAGGAGAGAAAGACGTTGCGCGCGTAGCGCTTCCTTCCGATCTGAAGGACGATGCGGTGCTGACCCGGCACCAGCGAATAAGCGCCCCTATAGCCGCTTTGGAACATGAAGCTTTGGGTTATAGCGGGGATCTCGAGGATCATGGTCACGGACGGATTGATGGACATATAGCTGACAACAAGATTAGGCTCCTTCGGCGCCGGCTGAACGGGCGCGGCGGTCTGAGCAGGCGCGGCGGGTTGAGCAGGCGCGGCGGTCTGCTGCGCAAAGCCTCTTCTCGGAACAGTCTCGCGGGATCCGCAGCGCATACAGAAAATGCTTTCCCTCGAATCGTCCGATTCGATCTTATTGCCGCATTTTGTGCAGAAGAATTTAACAAGCATCGTATTTCCTCGCTTTCAATTAATAAAGAAACGCTTTCCTCGCGTGGGTGGATCTTGATTCAATAAACATTATAGTACTATTGAGATTGCTTGTCAATAATACTTAAAGCTCAAGCGGGCGCAACTTAAAGCTCAAGCGGGCGCACTCCGCCTGTTTTCAGCGGCGGACAAATCTTTCCGCTGCGCAAAAGTGCGCGGCAAAAGGGCTGCCCTTTCGGACAGCCCTGAAGCGATATTGGATTTCAGAAGTCAGCGATCAGCCGAGCTCTGCGAAATACTTAATGGTTCTGACCATCTGGCTGGTGTAGGAGTTCTCGTTGTCATACCAGGAAACAACCTGAACCTCATACAGACCGTCGGCAACCTTGGAAACCATTGTCTGGGTAGCGTCGAAGAGCGAGCCGTATCTCATGCCGATAACGTCGGAGGATACGATGGGATCCTCGTTGTAGCCGAAGGACTCGGAAGCGGCAGCCTTCATAGCGGCGTTGATGCCCTCTACGGTAACGTCGTCGCCCTTAACAACAGCTGTGAGGATGGTGGTGGAGCCTGTGGGAACAGGAACACGCTGAGCGGATCCGATGAGCTTGCCGTTGAGCTCGGGGATTACAAGACCGATAGCCTTGGCAGCGCCTGTTGAGTTGGGAACGATGTTGGCAGCGCCGGCTCTCGCTCTTCTGAAGTCGCCCTTTCTGTGGGGACCGTCGAGGATCATCTGGTCGCCTGTGTAAGCGTGGATGGTGCTCATGATGCCGCTCTGGATCTCGGCGTACTTGTTGAGAGTATCAGCCATGGGAGCGAGGCAGTTGGTGGTGCAGGAAGCAGCGGAGATGATGGTGTCCTCAGCGGTGAGGGTGTTCTCGTTAACGCTGAATACAACGGTGGGAAGATCGTTGCCCGCGGGAGCGGAGATAACTACCTTCTTGGCGCCTGCGTCGATGTGAGCCTGGCTCTTAGCCTTTGAGCAGTAGAAGCCTGTGCACTCGAGAACAACGTCGATACCGAGCTCGCCCCAGGGAAGCTTGGAAGCGTCGGGCTCGGCGTAGATGGTGATCTCCTTACCGTCAACGATAATGGAGTTCTCGCCTGCCTCTACGGTGTGAAGGTTCTCGCCGATCGTTCCGCAATAGCCCTTCTGAGCGGTGTCGTACTTGAGAAGGTTGGCAAGCATCTTGGGGTTGGTAAGATCGTTGATGGCAACGACCTCATAGCCCTCTGCGCCGAACATCTGTCTGAAAGCAAGACGACCGATACGGCCGAAGCCGTTGATAGCAACTTTTACTGACATAAAAAATTCCTCCTAAATAATTAAGATAGATATATTATATTACATTTTTTTCATTTAATCAATAGGCTTGGCGTATTTTAGCAATATTTTTTCGTTAAAAACGACTATAGGGCGCCAATTAATTAAAATTTCTTGCCGCTCTGTTGACGATTGTTGTTTTTATTTTTCCAAAACAAAATTATTTTCACAAAACCCCTCTTACCGACTTGACAACGAGGACAAAGTAATATAAAATATGTATAGTCCGTATTATGGGCTTATGGGCTGTGCACGGGAGAATTGTCATCCCTTGCTCTTTTATAATCAGACTCTTTAAAAGAGCCGTTATATATAGATATTTTTTATAGATTCATTATTTTTTCGGGGAGTTCCGCGCGAACGCTTTTATAAAAAATATTTTTTGAAAATTGAATATCGTATTAACGGCACCTTTTGAAGCTATTTGATTGATTAATTATGAAATTAACAACAAATCAAAAAAGAAGGAGGTGCTAGTGAAATGGAAATGCCGCTTGCTATTGTTTTGATCATCGTCGGAATACTCGCGGGCGCGGCGATCGGAATCCTTGTGGGAATACAGATCCGCAAGAATACCGCCGAAAAGGAAATCGGCAGCGCTGAGGAAGAAGCGAAGAAGATCGTCGCCGACGCTATCAAATCCGCCGAGTCCCGCAAGAAGGAGGTCATCCTCGAGGGCAAGGAAGAGGTCCAGAAGTTCCGCAGCGAAAGCGAAAAGGAGATCGCCGATCGCCGCAAGGACGTTCAGCGCCAGGAGCGCAGGATCCAGCAGAAGGAAGAGACCCTTGACCGCAAGCTCGACAATGTCGAGAAGAAAGAGGAAAAGGTAAACAAGAAGCTGAAGGACGCTGACTCCAAGCTCGCCGAGATCGAGACCATCAAGAAGAGTCAGTTTGAAATGCTCGAAAAGATTTCGGGCTATACCGCCGAACAGGCAAAGGGCTATTTGCTTTCACAGCTCGAGGACGAGCTCACTCATGAAAAGTCCGTGAAGATCATGGAGTATCAGGAGCAGCTCAAGGAAGAAGCAGACGAAAAGGCAAGAAACATCATTTCACTTTCAATCCAGCGGCTTGCCGCCGAGCAGGTTGCTGAGGCTACGATTTCGGTCGTACCGCTGCCCAACGATGAGATGAAGGGCAGGATCATCGGACGCGAGGGAAGAAATATCCGCGCCATTGAAACGCTCACGGGCGTTGATCTTATTATCGACGACACGCCGGAGGCGATCACTCTGTCGTGCTTTGAACCCGTCAGGCGCGAGGTCGCCAGGGTCGCGCTCGAAAAGCTCATTTCCGACGGACGTATTCATCCCGCCAGGATCGAGGAAACGGTCGAAAAAGCAAGAAGAGAGGTTGACCAGACCATCAAGCGCGAGGGCGAACGCGCCGTGCTTGAGCTCGGCATCCACAATATCCATCCCGAGCTTGTCAAGCTGCTCGGAAGACTGCGTTACCGTACCAGCTACGGACAGAACGTACTTAATCACTCAATTGAAGTGGCTTATCTCGCGGGAACCATGGCGAGCGAGCTGGGACTTGATCCCACCGTCGCGAAGCGCGCGGGTCTGCTTCATGATATCGGAAAATCAATCGATCACGAGGTTGAGGGAACGCACATCCAGATCGGCGTAGACCTCGCCAGAAAATATAAGGAAAGCGAACAGGTCATCCATGCCATCCACGCCCACCACGGCGATGTTGAGGCAAAGACTATCGTCGCTATTCTCGTCCAGGCGGCGGATGCCCTGTCCGCGGCGCGTCCCGGAGCAAGACGCGAGAATGTTGAGAATTACATCAAGCGTCTCCAGAAGCTCGAGGAGGTCGCCTCCTCCTTCAACGGCGTTGAGCGCAGCTTCGCGATCCAGGCAGGCCGCGAGGTCAGAGTCATGGTCAAGCCCGAGGTCGTCAAGGATGAGCGCATGATTCCCCTCGCGCGTGAGATCTGCAAAAAAATCGAAAACGAGCTCGACTATCCCGGACAGATCAAGGTCAATATCATCCGAGAGAGCCGCGCCTCCGACTTCGCGAAATAACCGCGCGATCCATAACATCAAACAAAAAATCAACGGCTGTATCAAGGGCAAACGCCCGATACAGCCGTTTTTTGCGGTTTTCCGCGCCCCCCTATCGGAGAGCGCCCATCCCCCGCTTTCCCAAAAACAGGGAAGCGATCCCAAAGTCAAAGACTTCGGAAAATTACTTCATGCTGTTCTCGTAGGACTCAATCATTTTCTTGACCATCTGACCGCCGACGGAGCCTGCTTCTCTGGAAGAGAGGTCGCCGTTGTAGCCCTGCTTGAGGTTTACGCCGACTTCGTTCGCGCACTCCATCTTGAAGCGGTTCATAGCTTCTCTTGCCTCGGGCACGTTGAGCTGGTTGTTGTTGTTGTTTGACATCGTTCTTTCTCCTTTTTCACTCTGCCGATCTCATCATCACCCGACCGGCAGAGGCTTTTGCTCTCTCCGAGGCGATGCTGCTTTTCAGCTTTTGAAAACAGAAAAATGAAACCGGCTTTCATCTATCTCAAGCGGCGCTTTGCCTTCGCAATTTCGCGTCGCAATAGTATTGTTAGAAGAAACGTCCGATTTATGATTTGAAAAATTTGTAAAATTTCCGGCTCCTCTCAACGCCGATAAGGTTGGTATATCAGTTCAGCCGCGTCAACCGAAAAATTGACGCGGCTGTTTTTTTATCGCCAAGCGATACCGATATGTAACCATCTCGGTTTGTTGTTTGTTAGCCCCATTTGCCCGCAAAAACCTGTTTGCCGCACCGGGCGTAAGAATTTAACCGTTGCCTAAGCTTGCCGACTCATTCTTCTTTAGCCTTGCTCTTATCGCTCCCTCTGATCTGCCGTGGAGCTTCGATAATTCTTTAATCGGGATGCCCGCGGCGTATTCTTCTTCCAATCTTTTCGCTTCCTCGTTTGTCCACGGAGCGTACGCGCAAGACAGACCCTTTGCCCTGATCTTTTCGACCGAATACGTCTTTTGCGGTTCGATCGCATTGTCGTTTTCCGCTTCTACAGTCTCAGCATATTTTCTGATGACCTTCAAAAACGCCTCGCCGTATTTTTCAAGCTTGTTTGCGCCTACGCCGTTGACGGACAGAAATTCAGCTTCTGTTGTCGGCATGACACGGCACATATCGGCAAGAGTCGCGTCGGAGAAGATAACGAACGCGGGCACTCCCTTCTTCTTCGCAAACTCCGTTCTTACGACCTTCAATGCATCGAACAGCTCCGGATCAACGGCTTGGATATCTGCTTTTTGAGCTTTTGAAATGAGCTGTTTCGCATTGCGAATCTTAACGCTCGCGCTGCCTCTCAATACCGGATAGCTCATTTCGGTTACGCGCAGGATCGGTTTTCCCGCCCCGACAGAAATGATGTACTCCTGTTCCTCGAGCTTTTCTATGATGTATTTTATCTCCGCCGCCTTTACGTCCTTCATAATGCCAAAGGTCGATTGGCGGTCGAGCCTCGCCCTTGTTATTCTGTCCGAGGATACTCCTCTCAGAACGTCGGTTATCATCTTAACGCCGTAATTCTGCCCTGTCCTGATGACGCAGGAGAGTATCTTCTGCGCTTCAACGGTGACATCCACAGTCTCAAATTCAGTCAGGCAATTTGAGCATTTGCCGCAGGACTCCTTATATTCATCGCCGAAGTATCTCAGCATATATCCGCGCAGACAGTTGCTTGTAGTGCAGTAGAACACCATTTGCTTCAGGCGTTCCTCTTCCTTTTGTCTGAAAAGCTCCTTTTGCTCTTGGGATAACTCCTCGTTGTCCTCTATATTTTCTATGAAGTATTTGCAGGTGCTGACGTCCGCTCTAGAGTAAAGCAAAACGCAATCCGCGTCCAATCCGTCACGTCCCGCGCGACCCGCCTCCTGATAGTAGCTTTCAATGTTTTTCGGCATATTGTAGTGGATAACAAAACGCACGTCGGATTTGTCGATACCCATTCCGAAAGCGTTTGTCGCGACCATCACAGTCTTGCGGTCGTAGACAAAATCATCCTGATTCTTAACGCGCTCATTATCCTCCAGACCCGCGTGATAGCGCGTCGCGGAAATCCCGTTACTGTTCAGTAATGCGCAGACCTCTTCCACCCTCTTACGGGTCGAGCAGTAGACGATGCCTGACTGTCCGTTTCTTTCCCTGATGAGCTCAAGCAGCTTATCGGATTTGCTTTTCGGTTTCATTACCGAGAAAAACAGATTAGGACGGTCAAAGCCGGTTGTTACTCTGAGAGGATCGTTCAGATCCAATAAGCTTACGATGTCGTTCTTGACTTCCTCGGTGGCTGTCGCGGTGAACGCGCCGATAACAGGGCGGCGGTTCAGCTTTGAGATAAATGAATTGATATTAAGATAACTCGGACGGAAATCCTGTCCCCACTGCGAAACGCAGTGCGCTTCATCAACCGCGATCAGAGAGATATCGGCGTTCATCGCAAACCATAAAAAAGAGCTCGATTCAAGCCTTTCGGGAGCGACATAGATTATCTTGTATTTCCCGTTTGCGGCGTTCATGAGCGCCTTGCGAAACTGCCCGTCGGTCAGGGATCGGTTGAGATACGCCGCGCTGACTCCCTGCTGAACCAAGGAGTTGACCTGATCCTTCATCAGCGAGATCAGCGGCGAGATCACAAGGGTCATACCGTCCGTCATAATAGCCGGGATCTGATAACAAAGCGACTTGCCCGCGCCTGTCGGCATTATTCCGAGGACGTCCCGTCCCGCAAGCAGAGAGTCGATCAGCTCCTCCTGCCCGTTGCGAAAACAGCTGTAACCGAAATACTTTTTTAATACCTCAAGCTTATCCGACACCATCAAATCACCGCCCTATTTTTGCGAACATATATTCGTTTCTTATATCATATCACTTAACATTTACATAGTCAAGGGTTTTATTAGAAGATAGTATAAGATAATACAAATCAAAAGAGCGGCTCCTTATTCGGAAGCCGCCCATGTCATTATCCTAAACTGCCGATCGGAAAGGCAACGCATTTCCGAATCGGCGCCGCGCCGATGGGCGCTTTCTCCGTCGATGATCGAATCAATCTCTGTATCTGCGGCCATTGCTCGGACGCTTACCGCGACGCTTGCGGACGGACTTAATACGGATCAGAACTATCAGAAAAATGATGAGCAGGAGCAGCGACACGGCTGAGATCACAGTCAGCTTGGTATGCTCCTGGACGAACGCCCTCAAGTGCGAGACGTTGCGCTCGACATCCTCGGTGGCGACAAGGTTGACCGTACCCAGCTCCAGATCCTCATACCGAACGCTGACCGTTCCGAGAACATCTCCCTTTTTAACGGGCGCCTCGACCTGATCGGGGCAGCTGATTCGGGTATCCAAGCGGTTTTTATCGTATTGCTTCGGAAGAAAGGCTGTGATCTCCTTTTCGGGGACCGCGCTCAGCGTCTTTCCTTCCCGGACATACTTAACATCCACGGAAGCAAGGCTGTCCGAAGGGCTGTAGATCGTCTGCACGCCCAAATTCTCATACGCCCAGTCATAGAGCTTCGCGGTGTCCTTCATCGCGTAGTTGATGTTTTCCGAGAACGAATAATCCGCTCCGAGGCACACGCAGATATACTGATCGCCTTCCTTATCGGAGGAGGTCACCAGGCACTTGCCCGCCTCGTCAAGATATCCGGTCTTGATGCCCCTGGTATAAGGGTAGTAGTACGCGCCGTCCTCCGCGTACTCGTCAAGCATATAATTGGTGTTGTGCAGGGTGTCGAAGCCGTCAGGCGTATAATAGACCGTATTGCATATCTCCATGAAGCCGGGGAGCGTCATGGCGTACTTGGCGATTTGAGCCATATCACGGGCGGTAGTATAGTGCTCGGAGTCAAAAAGCCCGTGGGGATTGACAAAATGCGTGTTAGTGCAGCCAAGCTCCGCGGCTTTGGCGTTCATCTTCGACACAAATTCCGGGATACTTCCGCCGACATAATCCGCCAGCACCAGCGCCGCGTCATTGCCGGACGGGAGCATAAGACCGTACAGCAGATCCCTGACAGAGACCTGCTCGCCGATATGCGACGACAAGCCCATGACCGTGCTTTCCGGGTCAAGTCCCTCGATCGCATCCTGCCTTATGGTGACGGCGGTTTGATCAAAATCGGAAACATTCTCCGCAGTTATGATGTAAGTCATGATCTTTGTGGTAGAAGCGGGATAGCTCCGCCGGTCGGCGTCCTTCTCATAAACGACAGTCTTGGCGCTGAGGCTCTCCAGATATACAGATTTCGATACGGTCTCCGCGTCAAACATATAATCCACCGCCGAGGCGGGAAAAACGCTGAGACAAACCATTATGACAAATAAAGCTATTACCGATACGCGTTTCACACTATTTTCTCCTACTCTTTTTATGTAATACTATCTTCTAATAAAACACTTTAACATCTGTCGCGTTAAATTTCGCATAGCTGCGTTGTCGTCTCGTCGTCGCTCACTGTGCTTGCTGACAACGGTCAAGCGTGACCGTTGTCGTGCGCGCGTTGCGGCTCCTCCTCTCCCCACAACGCCAAAGGGCGTTGCGGGGAAAGGACAAGCGGGCTAAAGCGCCGCTTGCCTTGAAATCAAAAGGAAAAGGTGTCCCTCAAGCCCAGCCACTTCTGATCCTTGTCGCTGAGGTTGAGCGGCGTGCCGTCGCTCATCGCGTAGCCCTCTGAGGAACAGCTTCCGCTGTACTCTCCCGTCAGCTCGGGCCAGTCTATTCCGATCTCGGGATCGTTCCACGCGAGACCGCCCTCGTCGTCGGGGCGGTAGAAATCGGTGCATTTATAGCAGAAGGTCGCGGAATCAGAGAGCACCAGAAAGCCGTGAGCAAAGCCCTCCGAAATATAAAACTGCTTGTTGTTGTCGGCGGTGAGGATGACCCCGAACCATTTTCCGTAGGTTTCGCTGTCCCTTCTGAGGTCGACCGCGACGTCAAAAACCTCTCCCTCGAGCACCCTGACTAGCTTGCCCTGGGGATGCTGCTTCTGGAAATGCAGACCTCTGAGCACACCCTTGCGGCTCTTGCTCTGGTTGTCCTGGACAAAAACCATGCCGAGCCCCGCCTTGAGCATATCCTCTTGGTTATAGGTTTCAACAAAATATCCGCGGCTGTCGCCGTAGACCTTCGGCTCTATTATATACAGCCCCTCGATCGGAGCCTTGCTTACCTTTATCTGTCCCATTACAGCTTTGCTTCCTCCAAATATCTTTTTACCGCGTCGCGCCAATCGGGAAGCGGCTCAAAGCCCTTTTCAACCAGCTTGCTCCTGTCAAGCCGGCTGTTGAACGGACGCGCCGCGCGGCTTAGCCCGTACTCTGCGGTTGACACGGGAATCGCCTCGGTTGACAATCCGTACTGTCTGTAGATCTCGCGGCAGAAATCATACCAGCTGATATATCCGCCCTCGTTTGTGGCGTGATAATAACCGTATTTGTCGCTTCCTATCATATCGACAAGCAGGCGCGCCAAATCGAGGGTATAGGTGGGCGTTCCGATCTGGTCGTTCACCACGCGGACAACGTCGTGAGTCTTGCCGACGTTTATCATAGTCCTTATAAAATTTTTGCCGTTGAGTCCGAAAACCCACGCTATCCTCACAATGAAATACTTGTCCAGTGCTTCGGCAACAGCCAACTCTCCCTCGAGCTTGCTCTGACCGTACACATTTAACGGAGAATAAGCCTTGCAGTCCGCCTTCCACGGCTCGGTACCCTGACCGTCAAAAACATAATCCGTGCTGATATACAGCATTTTGCAGCCGAGCTCCCTGCAAGCGCCGGCGATATTTTTGGTGCCGACTGCGTTGACAGCAAAGACCTTCTCGCGGTTCCCTTCATCCTCGGCGTCGTCCACCGCAGTCCACGCGGCGCAATGGATCACTGCGTCGGGCTTGATCTCGTTCAGCGTCTTTTCGACCTCAGCCTCGTCGGTAATATCCATTTGAATATAGTTTTCGTCTGACTTTTCAATTATATCAGAGCCGATACCTTCGATCCCTCGTCTTTTCAGCTCGTTCATCACGTCAAAGCCGAGCTGACCGCCGACTCCGGTTACAAATACCCTCATCATCTGTTACCGTACATCTTCTCGTAATAGTTTTGATACTCTCCGCTGATGATCTCCTGCCACCAGTCCCTGTTGTCAAGATACCATTTGATCGTCTTTTTGATCCCGTCCTCAAACTTGGTTTCGGGCAGCCAGCCGAGCTCATTATGGATCTTTGTCGGGTCGATCGCGTAGCGCAGATCATGACCCTTTCTGTCGGTCACAAAGGTTATCAGGCTCTCGGGCTTGTTGAGCTCGCGGCAAATAAGCCTTACAATATCAATATTCGCCATCTCGTTATGCCCGCCGACATTGTAAACCTCGCCGACCCTGCCCTTGTGGATTATCAGGTCGATCGCCTTGCAGTGATCCTCAACATAAAGCCAGTCGCGTACGTTCTCGCCCTTGCCGTAAACGGGCAGAGGCTTGTCCGCAAGCGCGTTTGCTATCATCAGCGGTATCAGCTTCTCGGGGAAATGATAGGGGCCGTAGTTATTTGAGCAGCGCGAGATCGTCACGGGCAGTCCGTAGGTGCGGTGATAAGCGAGCACCAGAAGATCGGCGCCCGCCTTTGAGGACGAATAGGGGCTGCTCGTATGGATGGGGGTCTCCTCGGTGAAAAAGAGGTCGGGTCTGTCCAACGGCAGATCGCCGTAAACCTCGTCGGTGGAAACCTGATGATATCGGGTGACGCCGTATTCGCGGCAGGCGTCCATCAGCACCTGGGTGCCGAGGATATTTGTCTGCAAAAATATCTCGGGATTCTCAATGGAGCGGTCAACATGGCTTTCAGCCGCGAAATTTACGACAATATCGGGCTTTTCCTCCTCAAAGAGCCTGTAAACTCCCTCTCTGTCGCAGATATCCAGCTTCACAAAGCGGAAATTCGGATCATCCATTACGCCTTTGAGAGTTGAGAGATTGCCCGCGTAGGTCAGCTTATCGAGGCAGACCACTCGGTATTCGGGATATTTGTTCAGAATATGAAAGACGAAGTTGGAGCCGATGAAGCCCGCTCCGCCGGTAACGATTATTGTCATTTTCTTCTCCTTATCTCAGGGGATCTATATATTTTCCGTCGAGCACATCCTTGAGATACTGACCGTACTGATTCTTTTTAAGCTCCTCGTAAACCTCAAGCACGTCCTCCTTTGAGATCCAGCCGTTGAAGTAGGCGATCTCCTCGAGGCAGCCGATCTTGCGGTGCTGGTGATCCTCGACGTTCTTGACAAAATTGGTCGCGTCGACAAGGCTTTCGTGAGTGCCGGTATCGAGCCAGGTGAAGCCCTGTCCCAGCAGCTCGACGTTGAGCTCGCCGCGCTCCAGATAGATACGGTTGAGATCGGTGATCTCGAGCTCGCCGCGCTTTGAGGGCTTCAGGCTCTTTGCGTATTCCACAACCTTGTTGTCATAAAAATACAAGCCGGTAACGCAGTAATTTGTCTTGGGCTTCTCGGGCTTTTCCTCTATCGAAACCGCCTTGCCCTCCGAGTCAAACTCCACGATGCCGAAGCGCTCGGGATCGTCGACATAATATCCGAAAACGGTTGCGCCGCCGCCCTGCTCGGCGCTCCTTACAGCGTTTTTAAGCCGCTTTTTCAGACCGTGACCCGCGAAGATGTTATCTCCGAGCACCATCGCCGCGCAGTCGCCGCCGATGAAATCCTCGCCGATCAAAAAAGCCTGCGCCAGTCCGTCCGGCGAGGGCTGAACGGCGTAGGAAAGACTGATGCCGAACTGACTGCCGTCGCCAAGAAGCTCCCCGAACCTCGGGGTGTCCTGCGGGGTCGAGATGATCAGGATATCCCTGATCCCCGCGTTCATGAGCACCGAAAGCGGGTAATAGATCATCGGCTTGTCATAAACGGGCAAAAGCTGCTTTGACGTCACCTTTGTGAGCGGGTAGAGCCTTGTTCCGGAGCCGCCCGCCAGAATTATTCCTTTCATAAAAACATCTCCATAGGCTTATTTCTTCTTGAGCATATCCATTTCCCTGTGGAGCTTTTTCCTGTTTACGGTCAAGCCCCTGTGGATCCTTCCGAAAATCAGGAAGGGGCGCGCCCATTTGTGCTTATAGAAAAACGGATAGGTTATTTCGATCTGTCTCGGGGTCAGCTTCATTCTGCCGCGAACATATTTCAGCTTCGCCTTCCTTACATCGTCGGACTCCTCGACCTCCTTGATCTTCTTGTCAAGCCGATGGTCGTCGCTGCCGTGAGTTCCCGATTCAATGATAAAATCGAGCTTCTTAAACTCCTCCTCACTGAGCGGAAGGGCGTCCAAATCGTTTTCCTCGTCAAAGACCGTATTAGCCAGCCTGCGCAGGAGCGAGGCGCTCTTTGTTGTCCCGAGCCTTTCAAAGACGTCGCGAAGCCTGTCCTCGTCAAGCTTCTCCCTTTTTTCATAGATATAAAGATCCGCGAGAGAGCGCAGTCCCGTGCCGGGGCCGTCAAAATGCTTGACCGCGTGGGTCATCACAAAAATATAAAACTCGTCCGTATCGAGGACATATTCGTACTCCCTGCCCTTTCGCTTCTGCGATCTTTCAAAAATATCACTGTAATACTCGATATAGGCGGGGTATTTTTCGGGAGCGAAAAGATATCTGTGAAGCTCGACGTTGTACATCGGCGGCTTGAAATATGCATCGTGGTAATCCTCGCCGAACTCGGTGATCTCATATCCCAGCTTTACCATGATATCGCGCGAATCTTCCTGACGCGTCTTGTCAAAAAGGATATCGACGTCCGACATCTCGCGCAGACCGAACTCGTAATATTTGCTGAGGATACAGCCCTTGAGCGGGAGATAAGCTATCTTAGCCTCCTCGAGCGCGTCAAAAACATTCTGAGCCTCCTGCTTTTGCAGCATGAAGTGGCGGACGGCGTTGTTTTTCGCCCTCTTCCACTTTTTCATCTGCTCGTCGGTCATCAGTCCTTCATACTCGGAAATCGAGCTCACTGCGCGGGAGACAAGAGCCGAAATGCTGTGATGCTCCGCGAAGCTCATTATTGCGTCGAAATCGGCGTTCTCAAGCTTCTTTGCGTCCGGGATCTTTTTGTTCAGGGCGCAGCGCAGTAAATATATTGTCAGTTTTTGGGTCGCGTTCATTCGTTACTCTCCTTCAATACCTGTTCCTGATAGAAATCAGACCGCAAAGATTGCCTGCTTTTTTAGGTTTCGGAAATTAATCATACATAGTGATTATATCATATACAAAAAAAATATGCAATGCTTGACGCAAAAAAGAGAGACGGTCGACGTCTCTCTGTTATGACAAATACTAATTTTTGATATCAGTACGCTCCGTCGCCCTTGAACACGGCGGGTATCGTCCTGAACAGGAGCTTGATATCAGTCCAAACTCCGCGCTCCATGATATACTTCTTGTCCAGGCGAACCATTTTCTCAAAGTCGAGCAGGCTTCTGCCTCCGACCTGCCAGTAGCAGGTAAGACCGCCGATCACCGAAAGCTTGTAAAAAGCGTCGCCGGTATAGTTCTCGACCTCCTCGGGAAGCGGCGGGCGCGGACCCACAAAGCTCATATCACCCTTGAGGATGTTGAATATCTGCGGCAGCTCGTCGATGCTGGTGCGTCTGAGAAGCTTGCCCACGCGGGTTATCCTCGGATCGTCCTTGATCTTAAAGAGATCGCCCTGCATCTCGTTGAGATGGAGGACATCATCCTTCATATCGTCCGCGTCTACCCTCATGCTGCGGAACTTGTAAAAGCGGAAGGGTTTTCCGCCCTTACCGATCCTCGTGCTCAGATAGAACACGGGACCGCCGTCGTCGATTTTTATCGCGAGAGCCACAATGAGGAAAAGCCAGAAAAACAGGATCATGAAAAGCGATGAACCGACAATATCAAAGGCTCTCTTTATAAAATTGTAAAAGGGCTTAGGCTCCACCGCGGGGATCTTGCCCGCAATGGAGGCTGTCGTTCTCTCTTCTTCCATAATCTCTCCGTTTTTCCGCTCAAAGCCGCGGAAAACCACTCCTCAAGCGTAATTACGCGTAATAACCGTAGCCGTAACCGTAGCCGTAGCCGTAACCGTAGCCTCTGCCGTACTTTCTGCGCCTGATAGCGTCAACGCTGTTGACGATGATCCCGAGGATCTTGGCGTCGTTTCTCTCGAGGATACCGATGACCTTTTTAAGGCCCGGATATGTGGTCTGGTTATGCTTGACAATAAGAACCACGCCGTCGCTGTCCTTGAGGATGGGCGTGGCGTCGATAACGACGCCGATAGGCGGAGTATCAAAAATAATATAATCGTATTCAGCCTCAAGGCCGCGGATAAACTCCGCCATGAGGTCGCTGGCGAGAAGCTCGGAGGGGTTCGGCGGGATAGCGCCGTAGGTTACCGCCGAGAGGTTCGCGACATTGGTGCTCTTGATTATTTCGCTCTTGGTGCATTCTCCGTTGAGATAGTTGGTGATACCGGGGGTAGGAGCGATCGAAAGCGCGTTGTGGAGCTGCGGACGGCGAAGGTCGCAGTCGATAACGATGACCTTGGTGTTCACCTGCTGAGCCAGCGCGATAGCCACGTTGACCGAGGTAACGGTTTTTCCCTCGCTCTTGCTGGTACTTGTAAAGGAGATCTTCTTGCAGCCCTTCTTGATCACCGAGTAGGCGATATTGGTACGGGCCGTCTTGTAGGACTCTCTGATCTGAAACGCGATGGTTTCAAGATTGATCGGGTTCTCTACTCTTTCGTTCTTTTTCTTTTTATTATTCGCAGCCACCGTTTATTCCTCCCGTTTGGTCTTTTTCTGAGTGTCGCCCGCCTTCTGGACATAGCTGTCGAAGTTGGGGATAGCCGCGAGGACGGGAATATCATAGATCTCGGTCATTTCCTCGCTGTATTTGATCTTCTTGTCGGCAAAATGACGGACAAACGCTATAATAAGCGAAAGCAGCAGCGCGATGCCCGCCGCGAGAATAACATTTTTCGTGGTGTGCGGATAAGAAGGATTAACGGGGACCTGTCCCGGATCCGCGAGCTTGAGCGTGATATTCTTAGTGATATCGCTGATCCTGCCGGGAGCCACCTTCGCGAATTCATCCGCGACGCGCTTGGATTCGTTCGGGGAATTTGAGGTCACCTGAACGTCGAATATCTCGATGGTCTTTTCATCGTCGACAACGTAACTGATCATGCTCTTGAGCTGACCGGGAGTATAGTCGTTGTCGAGCTGCTCTGAAAGCTCGGTGTAGAAGGTATTGGTATCGAGCAGCTTGACACAGGTCGCGACCATTCGTCTGGCAAAGCTGGTCTCGTTCATCGACTGAACTACCTTCTGGGAATCCTTATCCGACTCGTTGATCTCATAGTTGGTTTCAACATACAAAGACATCTTCGATGTGTAGCGCTTTGTAACAAACACCTTTGTATACACAAAGGCGCCGATCGCGAACACCATTGTTGCAACAATAATAAAAATCAGGTTTCGTCTGAGCACATCCCATATCACCTTTGGAGATATGATAATTTCGTCTTTTTCTTCCATAAGTTTCATCACCTTCCTGAGATTTGGCGCTGCCGGAACTGCTCCTGATATCAAGCCCTTTCGGGCTCTGTCAAAATGTGCGCATTATTACGTCAGCATAGCATACAGTTGATATTATACAACATAAAAAAACATTTTTCAAGTATATTTCTTTAGTTTACAATTTTTATCACTTTAAATATTTTTCGCTATCCTAAAACCGCGAACGATCAGCATAATTGTTGGTATTTGCAGTCCGATATACAAAAAGAACCGCGTCGCCGCGGTTCCTCATCCTTTCGGACTATTGCCTATCCATGCCTTTCGCGCTCCGCGACCCATAAGCCCGAGGGCGTCAGATCACAAAGCCGCCGTTCACGCCGAGCACCTGCCCGGTGATGAACCTCGCGCTGTCGGAGCAGAGGAAGAGCGCCGCGTCCGCGATATCCTTCGGGGTCCCGAGAGAATCGAGCGGGGTATCCTCCCTCAGAGCGGCGACGGTCCGCTCGTCAAAGCCGCTCATCATTTCGGTCATCACCACTCCGGGAGCGATGCAGTTCACCCTCACCCCGGAAAGACCGACCTCCTTGGCAAGCGCCCTTGTAAGACCTATCACGCCCGCCTTTGCCGCGCTGTAGTGAACCTCGCAGGAGGCGCCGACCTGTCCCCACATCGAGCTGATATTGAGGATAGCTCCGCTGTGCTCAGGCAGCATATAGCGGCGCAGCGCCTCGCGGCAGCAGTAGAACACGCCGTCGAGATCAACGCCCGTCATCCTTCTCCAATCCTCGTCGGTAAGGTCGGTGAAGAGCTTCTGCTGGGCTATTCCCGCATTGTTTACAAGAACGTCGACCGAGCCGAGGGTATGGTCGATCTCGTCAAACATCCTTTTTACGCTCCCGGAATCGGATACGTCCGCCTGAACCGCCACAGCGTCCACGCCGTAATCCTCTCGGAGCCTTGCCGCGAGAGAGCGCGCTCTCCCGCCGCCGCCGTGATAATGGACGGCGATATTGCAGCCCGCCCGGGCGAAGGCTTCCGCGATCGCGCCGCCTATACCGCCCGAGCCGCCGGTTATCAGTACATTTTTCATCCTATTTCTTCTTGAAGCCGTCCTTGAGGCTCACGCTGCGGTTGAAAACAAGGTGCTCGGGCGAGCTGTCCTTATTGTCCACGCAGAAGTAGCCCAGGCGCATAAACTGGAAGCTCTTGGGAGCCACGGCGTCGGCAAGGCTTTTCTCCGCCTTGCAGCCCTCGAGTACCTCAAGCGAATCGGGGTTGAGGAAGTCCAGAAAATCGCGGTCGCCCACGTCGGGATCGGGAACTGTGAAGAGGTTATCGTAGAGCCTTACCTCGGCGTCGGCGCAGTTGTTCGCGTCGACCCAGTGGATAGTGCCGCGCACCTTTCTGCCGTCGGGAGTGTTGCCGCCTGTGGTCGCGGGATCGTATTCCGCGCGGACCTCGGTGACAGCGCCGTTCTCATCCTTGACGCAGCCCGTGCACCTGACGATATACGCTCCCTTGAGGCGAACCTCGTTGCCGGGATAGAGCCTCTGGTATTTCTTGACCGGCTCCTCCATGAAGTCCTCAGCCTCGATCCAGCACTCGCGGCTGAAGGTCACCCTGCGCGTGCCGTCCTCCGGGCGGTTGGGATTGTTCTCGACCTCAAATTCCTCTGTTTTGCCCTCGGGGTAGTTTGTGATAACGAGCTTCACCGGATGAATGACGCACATCGCTCTCTCGGCGCACTCGTTCAGATCGTCGCGCAGGCAGTGCTCGAGGAAGCTGTACTCGACGATCGAATTGACCTTTGATACTCCGATCTGTTCGATAAACGAGCGGATCGACTTGGGGGTATATCCGCGGCGGCGAAGTCCGCAGAGCGTGGGCATACGAGGGTCGTCCCAGCCGCTGACGAAGCCGCCCTCGACCAGCGCGCGGAGCCTGCGCTTGCTCATTACGGTGTTGTTTATTCCCAGCCGCGCGAATTCGATCTGGCGCGGCTTGCAGGGAGCGGAGATATTCTCGATCACCCAGTCGTAGAGCGGGCGGTGAGCCTCGAACTCAAGCGAGCAAAGGCTGTGGGTGATACCCTCGATGGCGTCCTCGATCGGATGGGCGAAGTCGTACATGGGATAGATGCACCACTGATCGCCGGTTCGGTGATGGTGCATACGGTTGATCCTGTAGATAACGGGATCGCGCATATTGAAGTTGCCCGAGGCGAGGTCGATCTTCGCGCGCAGCGTCATGCTTCCGTCGGGGAACTCGCCGTTCCTCATGCGCTCGAACAGCTCAAGGCTCTCCTCGACCGGACGGTCGCGGAAGGGGCTTTTCGCGGGAGTTTTGGTGTCTCCGCGGAACTCGCGCATCTGCTCGGCGTTCAGCTCGCAGACGTAGGCAAGGCCCTTGTTTATCAGCTCGACCGCGTATTCGTACATCTGCTCAAAATACTCCGAGGCATAGTAGAAGCGGTCGTCCCAGTCGAAGCCCAGCCAGCGGATATCCTCCTTGATCGCGTCGACGTACTCGACGTCCTCCTTGGTGGGGTTGGTGTCGTCCATGCGAAGATTGCAGATCCCGCCGAACTTCTCGGCGGTCGCGAAGTTTATGCAGACAGCCTTGGCGTGTCCGATGTGAAGGTAGCCGTTGGGCTCGGGAGGAAATCGGGTATGAACTCTCTTTCCCTCAAATCTGCCTCCCTCGGCGATATCCTCCTCAATGAAGGTGTGGATAAAATTTCCGGTATTAATTTCGTTGTTAATATTTTCAGCCATAGTCGTTTTCCTTTTATTATTGACTCTTCAGTATTTCCATGCCCTTTTCTAGCCTTTTGAGCGATTCCTCTCTGCCGAGGATGTCAAGGATCTCTATCGCGCCGCCGGGCGTTACGGTCTTGCCCGCCGCCGCGATGCGGACAGGCCACATCACCGTGCCGTTTTTGAGCTCCTTTTCGGCCGCCATATTTATCAGGCAGTCATGAACGGCGTCGGCGTTCCACTCGGGAAGCGCCTTGAGACGCTCGTAAGCCTCTCTCAAAAGCGCCGGGGCGTTCTCGAGATTCGTCTTGCTCTTTTTGTTGACGAAAAGCTCCCTGCCGTACTCCGGAAGCCCTGCGAAAAAGTCGAGCATTTCGGGTATCTGCGTGAGCTGAGTCACGCGCTTTTGGAGGATAGCCGCGAATTTTTCGTAAGGCATTTCCCTGTCGCCGAAAACCCTTTTGTAGTAGGGCATGGCGGCGGCGGTGAACTCCTCCGTGCTCATCGCCTTGATATACTCGCCGTTGAACCACGACAGCTTGTCGTAGTCAAAGACAGAGGGCGACTTGCTGATGCCGCCGATATCAAACGCCTTCTCAAGCTCCGAAAGCGTGAATATCTCTCTGTTGTCCTTGGGGCACCAGCCGAGCAGGGCGATGTAATTGATTATCGCCTGAGGCAGATAGCCGTCGTCGATCAGGTCGTAGAAGCCCGTCGCGCCGTGGCGCTTCGAGAGCTTTGAAACGTTGCCGTCCTCATCCTTGCCCATGATGAGCGGAAGATGGATATAGGTGGGAAGCTCCCAGCCGAACGCCTCATAAAGCAGGTTGTACTTTGGCGTTGAGCTGAGGTACTCGCTGCCTCGGACAACATGAGTGACGCCCATTGTATGATCGTCGATGACGTTCGCGAAATTATAGGTGGGGTAGCCGTCGGTCTTTATCAATATCTGATCCTGCAGCTCGCTGTTCTCAACGGTGATCTCGCCGAAAACCGCGTCGACAAAGGTCGTGCTGCCCTCGAGCGGCATTTTTTGGCGGATAACGTAAGGCACGCCCGCCTCGAGGTTCCTTTGGATCTCCTCCTCCGGGAGCTCGCGGCAGTGACGGTCGTAGCCGCCGCCCACGGTCTCGTTCTGGATCCGCTCAAGCCTCTCCTTTGAGCAGAAGCAGCGGTAAGCCTTGCCCTCGCGGATAAGCTGCTCGGCGTAAGGCAGGTACATATCCTTGCGCTCCGACTGTACGTAGGGACCAAAATCGCCGCCGATATCGGGACCCTCGTCGTGACGCAGTCCCGCGAGCTTCAAGGTGTCGTAGATTATTTCCACCGCGCCCTCAACGAGCCTTTCGCGGTCGGTATCCTCGATGCGGAGGATGAATTTCCCGCCCTGAGATTTTGCCACAAGGTATTCATACAGCGCGGTTCTGAGGTTTCCGACGTGCATGAATCCCGTCGGACTCGGAGCGTATCGTGTGCGAACGGTTTTTTCTGCCATAAAATCACCCTTAAATAAAATATTCCACGATAGTATACCACATTTTGACGCTTATTTCAAGTGGGGACAGCCAAAGAACGCCCGAATTATTGCGGACAAATAAAGCCCGGATAATACGCCCTCAATATCCGAATTGCCTTTACAAGCATCATCTTTTGTGGTACAATGGAGGCGTAAATCCTAAATCAAGTGAGGTGAAGCAGGTGAACGGCAGTGACAGTTACGGGTCAAACGGAAGCGTCGGGCGAGGGCCGGACGGGATCGGCGGTTCGCGCCGTTTCCCTGCGCCGATAACCGATGCCCCTGTTTGACGGGGGTATTTTTGCGTCCGCTTGTCCGTTTCTATGACTAATATTGTAGAACGGAGGGCAAAAAATGGAAAACAACAAAGCCATGGTCGGGAATGAAGTAATCGAAAGGCCCGACTACGAAAGCGAGATACTGGGCATCATCAAAAGCAACCGCTCCCCCAAGGCGGCGCAGAAGCTGCTCGAGGATTACCACGGCAGCGACCTCGCCCAGACTATGGAAGGGCTGAGCGTCGCGGAGCGCAAGAAGCTCTACAGGATATGCACGGTCGAAATGCTCGCCGAGGCGTTCGAGCACCTTGACGAGAAGGAAGCAGTAGGCTACCTCGACGAGATGGATCTTAAAAAAGAAGCTGCAGTGATCTCGATGCTCGAGACCGACACCGCGGCTGATATTCTCCGCGAGATCTCACGCGAAAAGCGCACGGTCATCATCGACGAGCTCGATCCCGAGGCGCGCAGCGATCTGAGGATAATCGCCGCCTTTGACGAGGACGAGATCGGCAGCCGCCTGACGACAAACTGCATCGTGCTGCGCGAAAACCTCACGGTAAGAGAGGCTACCGCCGAGCTTGTAAGGCAGGCAAGGGAAAACGATAACCTCAACACGCTTTTCGTCGTTGACGACAGCGGCGCCTTTTACGGAGCCGTCGATCTGCGCGACCTGCTCACGGCAAAGCCCGAGGAGCCGCTCGAGAACCTGATCGCGACCTCGTTCCCGTACGTCTACGGTCACGAGAGCATCGACGATTGTATCGAAAAGCTAAAGGACTATTCGGAGGACTCCGTGCCCGTGCTCGACAACAGCAATACCTTTCTCGGAGTCATCACGGCGCAGAACATAATCGAGGTCGTTGATGAAGAGCTCGGCGAGGACTACGCGATGTTCGCCGGTCTTACCGCCGAGGAGGACTTGAAGGAGCCGCTGCTCCAAAGCATAAAAAAGCGCATGCCCTGGCTTCTGGCGCTGCTGGGTCTGGGCATACTGGTTTCCACCGTCGTCGGCGCGTTCGAGAGGGTCGTCGAGCAGCTCACGCTCATCATGGCGTTCCAGTCGCTCATCCTCGATATGTCGGGTAACGTCGGAACGCAGTCGCTGGCGGTCACCATCCGCGTCCTGATGGATGAAAACCTCACCGCCGCGCAAAAATTCAGACTCGTAGCGAAGGAATCGCGGGTCGGCTTCTTCAACGGTCTGATCCTCGGCACGCTTTCGGTTGTCTTTCTGGGACTTTATATCATGCTTTTCAGAGGACGGGATTTCTTCTTCGCCTTCGCCGTCTCGGGCTGCATCGGAGCGTCGCTGCTGACAGCCATGGTGATATCGAGCGTAGTCGGCACCACCATCCCGCTGTTTTTCAAAAAAATAAAAATCGACCCCGCCGTAGCCTCGGGTCCCCTGATCACCACGATCAACGACCTCGTCGCGGTCGTCACCTACTACGGACTGAGCTGGGTGCTGCTGATAAACGTTCTGCACCTCGCCTGATGCGCCAAAGGCGCTTTCTCCGCCTTTTTAAAAGTTGTGATAAACCGCAGACCTTCTGCGACGGCGGGTCAGAAGTCGATTTATGCGTCGCCTCTTTTAATTCTCACAAAAAGCTCCAAGGGCGCATTATCCTCTTTTTTGAGGTTGAGTTGAACCGCAAACCCCTGCGACGGCGGGTCAGAAGTTGATTTATGCGCCGCCTCTTTTAATTCCCACAAAAAGCTCCAAGGGCGCATTATCCTCTTTTTTGAGGTTGAGTTGAGCCGCAGACCCCCTGCGACGGCGGGTCAAAAGTTGATTTATGCGCCGCCTCTTTTAATTCCCACAAAAAGCGCCAAAGGCGCTCCAGCCGCCTTTTTAAAAGTTGTGATAAACCGCAGACCATCTGCGACGGCGGGTCAGAAGTTGATTTATGCGTCGCCTCTTTTAATTCCAGCAAAAAGCGCCAAAAGCGCATTATCCTCTTTATTGAGGTTGAGTTGAGCCGCAAACCCCTGCGACGGCGGGTCAGAAGTCCTTCTTCTTTGCGCTGCGTCATTACTTCCTGTATAAGAGGTATTTCCGCTATGCGTAACGCTGTGATTTCCTTCATAAAAAAATAAAACGCTCGGCTTCAAGGCTGAGCGTTTTTTTCATTCTCCGGGATTTTGGTTGGAATAAAGTTTTTGATAAAGCCGGTGTGTCTTCCTCTGCCGAGCAGATAAAAATACCCCACGGTATTGAACACCACCGCGCCGATGAAATTGACGATCAGATCCTTCATCGTGTCGATCAGACCGATATCGAGGTAGCCGTTGATATTCAGCTCGGCGCCGTTGACGACGGTTTGCGAAATATCCCTGACGCGGTGGATCTTTTCGCCTCCCTCGGCGAGCAGCGTGGAATTGATGAAGCCTACGACCGCGTCCTTCTGCATATCCTTGCCGAAAAGCATATCCATGCCGAACTCAAAGAACTCCCAAACGGTGCCCGCGGTCATGGAGAAGCAGAAGGAAAACAGGCAGACGAAAACGGGCGAGAGCGTGACCCTCACCGCCTTTTCGCGATTGAGGATGTCGACGAGCCCAAAGCCCACGCCCGCGCAGATAAAACCGTTGAGGGTATGGAGCACGGCGTCCCAATAGGGGAATTTTTCATAGAACGAGGATATCTCGCCCATGATATTCGCCGAGAACACAAAGACTATCATTATGATCTCCAGCACGCTCGGCAGCTCGATCTTCATCCTGTTGTTGATAAACGAGGGGATCAAAAACAGGAACAGCGTCAAGGCGCAGGTCATAGTATTTTCCCAGTTGCCTCTGACTATGCTGAACACCATCACTCCGACGGTAAGGACGCGGATCACGATATATACCGCCGCCTTTACCTTGTGCCTGCGCATATCCTCGAAATTGACCGCCTTCAAAAGCTTTTGCCTGATACCGTTATTTCCGGGATTCTTCTTCATTTTCCTTGAGCTTCTTCTCCAGTTCTTCTCTGCCGACCGCCAGCATGAGCTTTATGCGGTTCTCCTGATTGACCTTGGGAGCGCCGGGGTCGTAGTCGATAGTGACGATATTGGCGTTGGGACGGATCTCCTTGATCTTGCGGATCGCGCCCTTTCCGTTTATATGGTTTGGCAGACAGCCGAAGGGCTGAGTGCAAATGATATTTTCATAGCCCATATCGGCAAGCTCGATCATCTCGGCTGTGAGCAGCCAGCCCTCGCCCATCTTGCTTCCGTAGCCGATGACGCCCTTTACGAGCTCCTTTGTATGGGAATATTGCTGCGGCGGGACGAAGTTGAAGCGCTTGGCGCTCTCGACCATTATGGTCTCCAGCTTGGTGACGTAATCGAGCAGCATTTTGCAGAATTCGTATTTGATCCTGTTTCCGCCGAACATCTTGTAATCCTCTATGCGGTTGTCCACCTTGAAGGCGGCAAAACCCATAAGTCCCGGAATACAGACCTCGCAATCCTGCTCCGCGAGGAATTTCTCGAGTCCGTTATTTGCCATTTCGGAGTATTTTACATATATCTCGCCGACGATGCCGACCTTGATCTTAGGCGTGCGGTCGACCTCGATTTTCGAGAAATCCTTTGTCAGCTTGTGAAGGTTCTCGTCGATCTCCTCGAGCGTGTAGCCCTTTCCGGCTACGAGCATATCCGAGAGCTTTTGGACCCACTTGTCTACAAGCGCCATCGTTTCTCCCTTGTTGACCTCGTAGGGCTTGATCTGGTTTGAGAGCAGCATGAGCTGGTCGCCGTAGACCACGCCGCCCACAAAGCGGCGCACCAGCGAGATGGTGAGGGCGAAGCCGGGGTTCTTTTCCATCCCGAAGGAGAGCGAGATTACGGGAACAAAGGGATAGCCCGCCTTTTTGAGAGCCTTGCGCAGCAGGAAAATATAGTTCGAGGCGCGGCAGCCTCCGCCCGTCTGGGTGATCATCAGCGCGGTCTTGTGCGGGTCGTATTTGCCGCTCTGGAGCGCGTAGATAAACTGACCTATAACCAGGAGCGCGGGATAGCAGGTATCGTTGTGAACGTATTTAAGTCCCGTCTGGGCGATCTCGGGTCCCGTGAAGCGCAGCAGCTCCGCCTTGTAGCCGTAATGCTTAAAGACGTTCTCGAGCATCTGAAAGTGGATCGGCGCCATGTTCGGGATCAGGATGGTGTAATCCTTCTTCATCTGCTTTGTAAACAGCAGCCTGCCTGTTTTTTTGTCGTATTTTAACTCAGCCATATTCTGTCTTCCTCTTTCCGTGCGGTCAGTCGTTGTCTATCGCGGCAAGCAGACTTCTGATCCTGATTTTGACCGCGCCGAGGTTTGTGATCTCGTCGATTTTGATCTGGGTGTATATCTTGTTGTTTTCCTCGAGGATCTCGCGCACCTCGTCGGTCGTGATCGCGTCGACTCCGCAGCCGAACGAAACCAGCTGCACCAGCTCCATATCGGGGCGCGTCGAAACGTACTTTGCCGCCGCGTACAGTCGCGAATGGTAGGTCCACTGATTGAGGACGTGAGTGCGGAAGCGCTCCACCCTCGGGGAAACCACGTCCTCGCTGATTATCGCGACGTCGAAGCCCGCGATCAGCTTGTCGATGCCGTGGTTGATCTCGGGATCGATATGATAGGGTCTGCCCGCGAGCACAAAGATCTTTTTGCCCTGAGCCTCCGCCTCGCGGATTATCTCGTCGCCCTTTTCGCGGATCCTGCGCATATAGAGCTCCTGCTCCTCATAGGCTTTCTTGGCGGCGGCTCTGACCTCGTTGAGGGTGAGGTCGGGGAAATGGAACGAAAGCCGCTCAAACGCCTTCTGCGGGAAATCCTTGGGACGGTGGATACCGAAATACTCCTTGATGAAGTTGACCTTTCGGATATCCTTCATATTGTTTTTGATGACCTCGGGATAGTAAGCCACAACCGGGCAGTTGTAGTGATTGTCGCCGAGGTGCTCGTCGAAATTATAGGAAAGACAGGGGTAGAAGATATTTTCCACTCCGTCGTCTATGAGGGTCTGGATGTGTCCGTGCATGAGCTTCGCAGGGAAGCAGACGGTGTCGCTGGGGATGGTCTGCTGACCCCGGCGGTAGAGCTTGCGGTTGGAGAAGGGTGAATGGAAAACCTCGAATTTCAGCTCGGTGAAGAAGCGGTACCAGAACGGATAGAGCTCGAACATATTAAGTCCCATCGGTATGCCGAGCTTGCCGCGCAAGCCCTCGACCGGCTTGAATTCATCGAGCAGACCGAGCTTGTATTCATAGATATTGAGCCTTGAGGCGGGCGCCTTGCGGGTGATCGGGCGCTCGCAGCGGTTGCCCGCGATGAACTTTCTTCCCTTTCCGAAGGAATTGACCGTCAGGCGGCAGTTATTGTTGCACATCCCGCAGTTGACGACCCTGATATCATGCTTGAAGCTTTTCAGCTCCTCAAGGTCGGAGAGACCGCTTTTGCCGCTGCCTTTGCTCTTTTTCCTCGCGTAGAGCGCGGCTCCGTAGGCTCCCATGAGTCCCGCGATATTCGGGCGCACGACCTCGACTCCCATCTCCTGCTCAAAGGCGCGCAGCACCGCGTCGTTGAGGAAGGTTCCTCCCTGAACGACGATCCTCTTGCCCAGCTCGTCCGGGCTGGAGGCGCGGATGACCTTGTAGAGCGCGTTCTTGACCACGCTCAGCGAAAGTCCCGCCGAGATATCCTCGATGGTGGCTCCGTCCTTCTGCGCCTGCTTGACGCTCGAATTCATAAAGACGGTGCAGCGCGAGCCCAGATCAACGGGGCGCTCGGCAAAAAGACCCAGCCTTGAAAACTCCTCTATATCGTAGCCGAGAGCGTTCGCGAAGGTCTGCAAAAAGCTTCCGCAGCCCGAGGAGCAGGCTTCATTGAGGAAGATATTGTCGATCGCGCCGTTGTGGATCTTAAAGCATTTTATATCCTGCCCGCCGATGTCGATAATAAATTCAACGTCGGGCATAAAATATTTCGCGGCGGTAAAATGAGCTATTGTCTCAACGATACCGTAATCCGCGTTGAAGGCGTTCTTTATGATATCCTCGCCGTAGCCCGTAACGGCTGAGGAAACGATGTTCAGATCGGGATTTATCTCGTAGATCTCCTCCAGAAAGTCCTTGATGAGCTCGACGGGATTTCCCTTTGAGGGCAGATATTTAGAGAAAAGCAGCTCGCCCTCCGCGCCCAAAACCACGCCCTTGACCGTGGTAGAGCCGGAGTCCATTCCTATGTAAGCCTTGCCCCGGTAGCCCTTGAGCTCCTTTTGCTCGACGTTTGCCTTGGCGTGACGCTCGCAAAACGCCTTGTAGTCCTCTCGGTTTTCAAAAAGAGGCGGATTGAAGGCGAAGTTGCCCGAGCCGCGGTATTTTTTTACCGCCTCGATCACCGCGTCAAAGTCGATCCCGGAGTCGGCGCAGATCGCCGCTCCGCAGGCGACGTAATAGAGCGAGTTCTCGGGGCATATCCCCTTGGTCTTGAGGGTCTTGTCAAAGCAGCGGCGCAGCTCGCTCATAAAGGTGAGAGGCCCGCCGAGATAGACGATCTGACCCTCGATCTCGCGTCCCTGAGCAAGTCCCGCGACGGTCTGGCTGACAACGGCGTTGAATATGCTCTCGGCGATATCGCTCTTTCTCGCTCCCTGGTTGAGCAGGGGCTGGATATCCGTTTTAGCGAAAACTCCGCAGCGCGAGGCGATGGAGTAGGTCTTTTCATGGCGCTGCGCCAGCTCGTCGAGCTTTTCGAGCGGAACGTTGAGCAGCGTAGCCATCTGGTCGATAAAGGCTCCCGTTCCTCCCGCGCAGGTGCCGTTCATGCGCACCTCGAGTCCGTTTGTGAGAAAAAGTATTTTCGCGTCCTCGCCGCCCAGCTCGATAACTACGTCGGTGCCGGGGATGAAGGTGTTCGCCGCGACTCTGGTGGCGTAGACCTCCTGGACAAAGTCGATGCCGCAGTCCTGGGCAACGCCCATGCCCGCCGAGCCGGACATGGCGACCGAGGCTTCCTCGACGCCCTCTATCTCGGAGCGCACGCGCTCGAGCAGCTGAGCTATCTTGTCGGTGATCTGCGAATAATGGCGCTCGTAGGTTTTGTAGATTATTTCATTTTTATCGTCAAGCACGACGCACTTTATCGTGGTCGAGCCGATATCAAGTCCAAGTTTCAAGATAGTTCCTCCTATGCGTTCCTGCCGCGCATGAAATCCGAGCAGAGCTTTTGCGAAAGTCCCTTCAATGCCGAATCGTACCTGTTGTCGAACATCACAAGCGCGAAGCGCTGTGAGGGGATCACCGCGAGAATGGATGAAAACGGCGGCAAACTGCCCTCGTGACTTATCATACCCATATTTTCATTTATCGAAAGGCCGTAACCGTAACCGCCGCCTGAATAGTTTGTCGTCATGCGGCTTATCATGCTGTCTGTGAGGACCTTTTTTTCGGTTCCGTCCATGAGCTCTCTCGCCCATATCATGAGGTCGGAGGCTATGGAGATCATATCTCCGCAGCCGTAGCGCACCCCGTTGAGCCGGAACCAGACGTTTTCGGAGTTCTCAGCGTCGGGGTGAGCAAATTTGAGCGACGAAATATCCGTTTTTTCGCCGAAATAGGTGTTGTTCATCCCCAGAGGCTCAAGTATCCTTTCGGTTATAAAATCCTCGTAGGGCATACCGGAGACCTGTTCGATGATCTCTCCGAGCAGGAGGTAGTTTGAGTTGCTGTAATCAAAGGTCTGATCGGGCAGCGAAAGCTCCGTGGTATAGAGCCACTGCTTGACCGCCGCGCGGTTTTTCTCCGAGGAATAGGCGGGACTGACGTCGCTTACGACATCCGGGATCGAATCGCCGTCGGAATCGTCGTAATAGGCGAGCGTAAGATAGTCCGGGATCCCGGAGCGCATGCAAAGAAGGTGATGGACGGTCACCTTATTGTCGCGCAGCCTCTGCATCGTTTCGTCGCTGAGCGGGGTCCCGTCCCGCATATATCTGCTGTGCTCGTAAAATTCGGGAAAGAATTTGTCTATGGCGTCGTTGACGCTGAGTCTGCCCTCGTCGCAGAGCATGAGCACCGCCGCGGCGGTGAACTGCTTTGAAACCGAGGCTATGCGGAAAAAGGTGTCGCTCGAGTAGCGCGAGGCTTCGCTTTCATATATCAGCCTGCCGTCGCTCTCAGCGCACACGACTCCGTCAAAGCCCGCCTCGGCAACGTCGCCGTCAAAAACGTCTTTTATGGCGCTGTCCTCCGGCTTTTCGGCTTCCGTCGGCTTCGTTTCGGGCTTCGTTCCCGCCTTCTTCCCGCTGTCGTGAGCGGTCGATGCCGTGGGAACAGTCTTTGTTTCTTTATTTGATTTTGTTTCAACCGCGCTTTTGCTCTCCGTCTGAGGCTGCTCGGGATTCGCCTCATCCTTCGAGGCGCAGGCGCCGAACAGGAGCGCGAGCATTGAGCCGCAAAGAATCAGCGCAAGGATCCTTTTCATACCTATCACCGTTAATCTGTTTTCGATCCGAAAACTTAATATCCAATAATTTATACATCAGAAAAATCTATCTGAAAAATTTTTGCCGACTATATATTATACCACTTTATTATTGAATAATCAATAGGCAGATATTTCCCGGAATGGTAAAAAAGCGCCCGATTCGGAAACCGGGCTCTTTTTTCTGTTTTATTGTTTTTACCGCATTATTTTTTGACCGCGTCGGAGCTGAACATCTTGGTCAGCGTTTCGTTGTCCGCGGTTTCACCGTTTTCCTTCAGACCGTTCTTCTTCTGGAACTCGGCGACAGCCTTCTTGGTGACATCGCCGTAATAGCCGGTGATATTTTCCTTGTCGTCGACATAGCCGAGGTCATAGAGGCGCTGCTGCATAGCCTTGACCTTGTCGTTGTCGTCCTTGTACTTGAGGGTGAGATCCTTGAGGTCGATCTTGTACTTCTCCGCAAGCGACTCCGCCTTTGTCGCCGCCTGGGTCGCGGGCTGAGTCGAGCCCTCCGCGGGCTTTGTCTCGGCGGGCTTTGTGGTCTCCGCAGGCTTGGTGTCGGACTTTGAGCCGGTGCTCTCGGTCGCCTTTACAGCGGGAGCGGTGGTCTCCGCGCTAGCGGAATCGGGGGTAGCCTTGAGCTCGGGGTGCATGAACTCGATCATCTTGCGGATGGTTTCGAGCGCGGTGAAGCCCTGGCGGGTCATTTCCGCCTCTGTGATCAGCAGAGACTTCTTATTCTTTATCGCGTCGAGCTTGGAAAGATCCTTGTTGTCCTTGATATATTTGAGCGTCGCGTCGTCGGCGTAAAAAATGTAGTTGGGGTTCGCGACCTTGAGCGTGCTGACGTCCACGACGGGCTCCTCGATATTGACGGCAACGTTTACCGCGCCCGTATATCCGAGCAGGATATCGCCGTAGGTGCCGCTTGTGGTGTGGCACAGCTTGCCGTGCTCGTCAAGATAGAGATAGCAGGCGGTGTAAAGCGTCTCGGCGGGAACCGAGGACTTGAGCTTTGCCATCGAGTCAAAAAGCTTGGAATAAGCCTGAGCGCCCTTGTTGTCGCCCGTCACCGCGCCGCCGAGGATCTTTCCGAGGGTGCGGTAGTTGGTTTCGAGCTGCTTTGCGTCGTCGGCAAAGGTGACCCTGACGACCTGGATATTCTGATCCTCGATCTGCTTTTTGGTGTCGTCGGACAGCGCGTCGCTTGAAAAAACGATCTCCGTAGCGCGGCTGATGAGCTTCGACAGATTCGGTTCGCTCTCGGAGCCGACGCTGGGAACGACCTGCATATACGACTGATCTACCTCGTCGCTTCTGCCCACCATGGTCGTATCATATCCGATGTATGAGATGATGTCGGCGACGCAGGGATCTAGCACCGCGATCGCCGTCGGCGCCTTCTTGATAGTAAGATTGGCGACCGTTACGGGGTAGTTGCCGTCGCCGCAGCCCGCGAGCGCGAACAGCGAGGTAAGAATAAGAGCGGCGGCGAGAATTATTGCTGCTGTTTTTTTCATATATATCCTCCCATCAGCAGAACAGCGATTCAACGTACTGCTTAGCGCAGCGCGGTGAACGACCGCCTCTCGTCAGCGCGAAGCGCTCCGCGCCTCCGACAAGCTCGCTGTCCTCAATTTTTATACCTTTATCCGCTGCCATCGCGCGGACGATTTCCAAATATTCCTTTTTGCCCGGAACGGTGAAGCAAACCGCGAGCCCGAAGCGATCGGAAAGCGACAGGGTCTCCTGCATATTGTCGCGGGTGTTCACGTCGTCGACCGACATCGAGCGGTCGGAGAGCTTTTCCCTGACGATGTGCCTGCGGTTGGAGGTCGCGTAGATCAGGGCGTTTGCGGGTCGGGCGGCAAGCCCGCCCTCGAGCACAGCCTTCAGTGAGGTGAAGGACTGATCCTGATGCTGAAAAGACAGATCGTCGATGAAGATGATGAACCTCATGGGCAGCTTGGCGATCTTATCGACCAGAAGCGGAAAATCCATCAGCCTTTCCTTAGGCATCTCAACGAGACGCAGACCTCTGTCGCGGAAGTGATTGCCGATAGCCTTGACCGTCGAGCTTTTTCCCGTTCCCATATCGCCGTAGAGCAGGCAGTTGTTGCAGGTTTTGCCGTCGAGGAACGCCTCGGTATTGTCGAGCACCTTTTTTCGCTGCCTTTCATAGCCCGTGAAATCCTCCAGGCTGACGGCGTCGTAGTTCTCAATCGGGCGGATATCGCCCTCGCGCCATACAAAGGCGCGGTAACGCGCGAACATCCCGCAGCCGTTTTTGCGGTAATAAGCGGAGATCGCGTCCATCGAGCCGTCAAAGCCCTCGAACGCTTCCGCAGCCTCGCCGCAGCTCCAGACAGGCAGCCCGTAGCGCACGCCCTCCAGCCGGATCGGGTCGTGATAGGCGCCGAGCACCTCTTGAGCCTCGAGCTTGGACGCCGAAAGGATCGCCGCGCAGTCATGCCTCGCGGCGTTTATGATATTTTCTCCGAGCTCCTTCTCCCTGCCCTCCGCAGCGGCGCGTGTGAAGCAGTTGTCGTCAAAAAGGGCGGTCTCGGTCATGGCGCGCGCAAGCGAATCCGCGCAGCCTCTTTCGCAGAGCAGCGAAAAGAAATTGCCGTAGGCTCTTAAAAATTCCTCCGGTGGCTTGTCGAGAGCGCAAAGCAGCTCATAGAACGCCGCCGGCACGCTCCTGCTCATCACCCCTCTGAAAACCGAGAGAGATGCTAGCTCAAGCCTGATTTTCATTACCTTTTCCATCTCAATCATCCTATTCCATATTATTCTACGATATTTTTTCGCATTAGTCAATAGAAAAAATTGCCTAAAGACTGCCGCTCGTTTTTAAAAAAACAATTGAAACCTCATTATAAAATTGCTATAATAAACAGAGAAAGCAATCCGGAGGTTGAATCATGCGAACCTACAATCTTTCGTCAGCCCTGATCCGCTGCCGCAGAGGCGCGGCAAAGGGATACGAGATCGCCGATATAAGGCTCGGAGAAATAGAAAAGGTGCTCGGCGAGGCGCGCGACCGCACCGAGGCTTCGGTGAAGGAGCTCGGCGGCAAGAAGGCGAAGCTCTCCGAGCTCAACAAGCAGCTCTCCTCCCAATTGAAACAGATATCCAAAACCTTTGACAAGGTTTCCGTCAAATCGCGCGAGGAGCTGAAGGCTCTCAGGGACAACCTGTCAAAATTCACGGTCGTCCTATTCGGAAGGACGATGACCGGAAAATCCACCCTCATGGAGATACTGACCCACGGAGACGGAAAGTCGATCGGAAACGGCTCTCAGCGCACCACGCGCGACATCCGCTCCTACGAATGGAACGGGCTGTGCATCACCGACGTGCCCGGTATCGGCGCCTACGAGGGGCAGAAGGACGAGGACGAGGCGTACAAGGCGGCAAAGGCCGCCGACCTGATACTCTTTCTGATGTCGGACGATGGCGTTCAGTCGCAGGAGGCGGAGTGGTTCCGCACGGTCCGCGAGCTGGGCAAGCCCGTGCTCTGCGTCATAAACGTCAAGGCGAGCGTCGATATAAACGACGATCCCGCCTTCATCACCGAGGAGATCGACGACGCCTTTGACATCGAACGGCTCGGAGAGATCCGCGCGCAGTTTGTAAAGTACGGCGCTCTCGCGGGTCAGGACTGGAACGGCGTGCCGTTTGTCTATACCCATCTGCGCTCGGCTTTTCTGGCGCAGCAGACCGACGATCCCGAAAAGCGCCGGCTGCTCGAAAGGGCGAGCGGTATCGACTCTCTCACCGACGCGCTCGCGGGCATCATCGCCGAAAACGGCGAGTTTTACCGCGCGAAGGCTTATATCGACGCGGTCAGCCGCCCTGTGGAGAACGTCGCCGGGCTGCTGCTCGAGCAGTGCCTCGCAAACAGCCTGCAGGCTGAGATCATCGCCGACAAGCAAAGGAAGCTGTGCGCCTGGATCACCGAATTTGAAAAAAGCGCCTATGAGCGTGCGGAAAGCTTCATCGCCGACTGCCGCAGCACCCTGTATTCGGGCGCGGGCGACTTTGCCGCGGAGCATATCTCGGACAAAAACAGCGCCGACGCGTGGAAGGCTTTTATAAAGAGCCAAGGGCTCGACGCCCGCGCCAAAGAGCTGATCGACGACCTCACCGCGCAGGCGAACGGAGAGATCCGCGAGATCACGCGCTCGCTTTCCTCCGAGCTGAAATTCGCCGTCAGCTTCGCCTCAGAGGAGACGCTCAGGGGCAAGAGGATCCTCGACGTGAAGAGGACCGTCGACTGGGCTTCCATCCTGTTGGGCGGCGGCTTCGCGGTCGCGGGAACTATCCTGCTGCCGATCGTCCCGCCGCTGGGTATAATCTTCACCCTCGTTTCCTTCGGGATAGGCGGCGTTAGGATGCTCGCGGACAGATTCCTGCCGACTAAAGACAGCCTCGAGGCGTCGGCAAAGGGCGAGCTCGAGGAAAAGCTGCGCCGCAACGTCAACGCCAACTGCGACAGGCTCAGAGATTCTATCGAAAAAAGCCTCAGGGAGCTCTTCGGCAATCTCCGCTCCCTCGAAGCCGAAACGGGCGAGATCGGCGGGGTCGTATCCGCGCTTTCGCTCACTCAATATACGCTGGCGCAAAAGCTCTCCCGCAGCCTCAGAGAGCTGAACCGAGGACTGGTGCGCGAGGCTCTGGCGCTGCAGGGCTGTCCGGAGCTCTCGCTCAGGATAGAGGACGTCGGCGTTATCCCGGGAGCCGAATGCTGCCTGATACTTGTACCGGGCGCTTCGCTTCCCTCCGACGCTCTGAAAAAGCTCGCGTCCATTCTGGGAGTCACCGTACGCGCCGTGACCGGAGGCTGCTCCTCCGAGGAGCTGATAAAAAGGCTCCTGGGAGAAAACGCCGTCAGGCTCAAAAGGCTCAGCGGCGGCGTCCCCTCGGCTGAACTGCTCACAGACAAAAGCTCTCCCTCGGCAGTCAACAAAGCAAAGCTCGCGCAGCAGCTGTGCGAGATCATCATAACAAAATAAAACCTTCGATATTTACAGAAAGGCAGCAATATGCGAGAGATAAAAATCGCGGAGTTTTCCCGCAGAAAACAGGAAATCCAAAGCCGAGCCGAGGAAGCTCTGCGCGGCACCGGCGTGCCCTACTCGGCGCGGTCGCCCGAGGACAAGCCGATTAATCTGGTATTTGTCGGGCAGTACAGCGCCGGCAAATCCACCATCATCCGAATGCTCACGGGCAGAAACGATATTGCGGTCGGAGCGGGCATCACCACCGAGCAGACCGCGACCTACGAATGGAACGGTATGCTCATCACCGACACGCCGGGCATCCACACCGAGCAGCGCCCCGACCACGACGAGATCTCCTACAAGGCGATCGCCGCCGCCGACGTGCTGGTATTTGTCGTGACAAGTCAGATGTTCGACGCGAACATCGCCGCGCACTTCCGCAAGCTGGCTATCGAAAACGACAAGGCGGGCGAGATGCTGCTCGTCGTAAATAAAATGAACAAGACCGCCGAAGGCAATACGCCTCACCAGCGGGAGGTCATCAGGGGCGATATCGCGAAGGTCATCGCGCCCTATACGCCCGAGGATATGCGCCTGTGCTTCCTCGACGCCAAGAGCTGCCTCGACGGGATGGAAAAAGCGGCTTCATCTCCCGAGCGCGCGCAAAGGCTGATCGAGCGCAGCGGCTGCGACGCCTTCATCGAGGCTCTGAACCGCTTTGTTGAGGAAAAGGGTCTCGCCTCGCGGCTGACGACCGAGCTGTATATCGCGGAGGACGCGCTCCAGAAGGCGCTCGGAGGACTTGAAAGAAGCTTTGAGAACAGCGACGTCGGCGCCCTTGAGGAAAACTATCTGCAGCAGCGCTACCTTCTCGCGGACGCGAGGAACAGCCTGCGCCGCGACGTGCAGAACGTTTTCTATAACACCGCCTGCAAGATCCGCGAGACCGGACTCGACGCCGCAAGGATAATAGCGGAGGCGCGCGACAGGGAAGCCCTCGAAAAACAGCTCGACGAAAAAATAGACGAAACCAACGCCGCCGCCAACGACTGTCAGGCGCAGGCGCAGCGGATGCTGGCTGAGGGACTCGCGAGGGTCGAGCGCGGCATAGCCGATATCGAACAGTCGCCCTTTACAATGAAGCTCAAAAGCCGCCTTGAGGGTCACTACGGCGAGCTGCCCGACAGCATCCGCGAGCTGCTTCTGGGCGCCGGCGGGATAATGAAAAGCATGAGCGAAATGCTGCTGGAGGGCGCGGCGGCGTCCGAGGCGACAAACGCGCTGGTGCTCGCGGGCTACAAGGGCAGCGACGTCCGTCAGGCGGTGCTCGACCTGGGCAACGCCTTCAATTACAAATTCAAGCCCTGGCAAGCCGAGAAGCTCGCCCGCAGGGTGAACAAGATCGGCGTCGCGATGAGCGTGGCGGCGGTATTTCTCGACGCGGCTATGCAGATCAAGGACGACTTTGACGCTCAGGCGCGAAGCATGGAGCTCAAAAAATATCAGCAGGACATCCGCTCGGAGTTCAACGGCTTCGCAGGAGAGCTGACCGACTTCGGAAGAAGCTTCCTCGAGGCGCAGCTTGACGCCGCCCTCGGGCAGTATATCGCGGAGCTCGACAGCAAGCTTGAGGCTATCCGCGCCGCGAGCACAGCAAAAAGCGAAAAGGCGAAGGAGCTTGAGGGGATCCTCAGGGACTGCCGCGCTCTGATCGAGGAGATCCACAAGGAGCGCCTTTGACACCTATTCAAAAAGCAATAACTGAGGTTTGAAAGAGGGGAATAAAAATGACAAACAACAGCGTCAAAAACAAATTCAGAGGATGTCTTGTCGGCGGAGCTGCGGGCGACGCCCTCGGCTACGCGGTGGAATTCGTTTCCGAAAAGACCATTTTCGGAGAATACGGCAAGGACGGCATCACGGAGTACAGCCTCAGCCGCCCCAAGGGAGAGGCTATAATCTCCGACGACACCCAGATGACGATATTCACCGCGGGCGGTCTGATCGACTATTTTAAAAAGCCTCAGGACAATTCCCCGATGAGGGCTGTCGCCGAGGCTTACATGGAATGGCTTCTCACTCAGGAGGTCTATTTCGACGAGGCGGAAGGTTATCTCGGCAATTTCGACAACGCCTATTCCCTGCCAAAGCTCATGAGCGTTCCCGAGCTATACAAGCGAAGAGCGCCGGGTATAACCTGCCTCTCCGCTCTCCGCTCAAGAAGAGAGCGCGGAGACTTAGGCGCGGAAAGCTATCTCAAATCAAAGCTCAACAACAGCAAGGGCTGCGGCGGAATAATGCGCGTCGCGCCCGTCGGACTGATCAGAGGAATGAGCGTCGAGGAAACCGATCTGCTCGCGGCGGAGGCCGCGGCGTACACTCACTGCCATTCGCTGGGCTATATGCCTGCGGCGGTGCTCGCCGACGTTGTCCGCAAATGCGTTTACAACGAGCGCGGTCTGACCCTAAAGGAGATCGTGACCGAAGCCCGCGATACCGTCGGAAGGATCTTCGCCGACGACAAAAACATCAGAGAGCTCACCGATTTTATCGACCTCGCGATAGAGCTTTCCGAAAACGACAGAGCGGATCTCGATAATATCCACCGTCTCGGCGAGGGCTGGGTCGGCGACGAGGCGCTCTACATCTCGCTTTACTGCTGTCTGCGCCATCCCGACGACTTTTCCGCCGCCGTGATCGCCTCGGTCAACCACAAGGGCGACAGCGATTCCACGGGCGCGATCACCGGAAATATCCTCGGCGCCATGCTCGGGCTCGACGCGATCGAGGAAAAATGGAAGACCAAGCTCGAGCTTTACCCACTGCTCATAGACGTCGCGGACGAGCTCTATAACCTGACAAATCAGTAAAGAAAATAGTATTATAAGCGCAGGCGGGCGCTCTCCCTCCTTTTCGGCGGCGGGCGCTCTCTACGTCAAAACAAAGAAGCCGAGGCTGTCACGGAACACGATCCCGTGGCAGCCTCTTTTTATTTGTCTTGTATGCTTCATTCAATAACCGATCGTTTGCCGCGGAGGGCGGCAAAAGCCGGGCGGAAGGAGCTTGCGGTACGCTTGCCCTTCCGCCCGGCTTTATTTCCGTATTATTTCACCGGCTTTTCCGAAAAGCCCGGGATCAGCCGATACCCGCCGCCTTCATCTGGATGAGGGTGGCGTCGGTGATGTCTATTTTGCCGTCATGGTTGAAGTCGGCGACGGCTCTTTGGCTCGCCTTGAAGAGAATGAGTCTCGCGGCTTTCATCTGCACGAGGGTGGCGTCGGTTATATCGACCTTGTTGTTGCCGTCAACGTCGCCCAAAAGCCCCGCCTCCGGCGGAGTATAGCTCGCCTTGTACTGCTCGGAGATCCAGGCGGCGCGGGAGGTCATCCAGTCGGCGGCGTAGCGGTACATATCCGTAAAGTCGTTCTGGTCGTAAGCGGTCGCCTTGTCGCTGACCGTATAGGTGAGGGTGGAAAGGTCGAATTCCGCCTTGTTCAGCGAGGTGTGGTCGGCGATCCATTTTCCGGTTTTGAGCAGCCAGCCGCTTTTGTAGTTCATCTCGGCGCTGTCGGTGAGAAGCTCATAGTACTCATCTGCGGTTTTGAGCTCGGTGTCGATATACTCGTCAAACGCCTTTCCCGAGAAGTGCTCGATCGCGGGCACGAAATCCCTGAACCAGATTCCGGGAGCGACGGCGGCGACGCTGTTGTGCTGAGAGATGAAGTTGATCATATTGTTCTTTGAGGCGCGCTCGCTCTGACCCTTGCCCTTGAATTTGCACCACCAGCCGGTATATTCCGTGTAATCCTTTACGCCGATATAGTTCAGATCTCCGGCTATTCCGTTGGCGTTGCCGAGGGTGTTGTCATAGTCCCAGACGGGCGAGCCGAAGAATTTGTAATCGCCGTTTTTGTCGGGCTTGTAGGTGAAGAAGGTGCTCGAAACGCCGCTGTCCCAGTTCTTGCCCAGCTCGTTGATCAGCCAGAGCTTTGTGAGGCTTTCGACGTCCGCGACCGCCGCGAGATCGCTTTTCCTGCTCTTCAGAGCGGCGGCAAAGGCGTCGTATTTTTCTTTGACGTAGCTCTTCACCTCGTCATAGAAGGGCTTGCCGGGGTCGATCTCGGGGGATTTGATCGTGATCTTGCTGCCGTTGGCGGCGTAGAAATAATAATCGTCCTCGGCGGCGCTCGCGTCCACCTCGGCTATGAAGCTGAAATCGTCCTTGAGAGTGCCGTCCTTGTTGAGATAACCCTTATCGTCAACATCCGTGACGAGGCTTCCGGGCTCGACCTTTTCACACATCTGGTAGCTGCCGTAATAATAGCCGTTGATGTAGAAATCGATATATCTGGAATCCGAGGCGTAGGGCATGCCGACCGCGTCCGAGAGGTCGTAGAGGAAGCGGTTGCGGGAGAGGGAGTCGTCCTGGTAGTTAGCCAGCAGCGAGTATTTTTTGTTCGCGGTCATGCCCGCGACGCTGACCTTTGAGCTGTAGGTGACGTTGAAGCCCTTCTTGGGCTTGTCCCACGAGGTGTTGCCCCTGCCCTTGATCTTTTTGATCGCGGTGTTGTCTATTTTTCCGTCGGGCGTTACTATCGCACCCGTCGCGGAGGCGGAATTGCTCTTGCTCTGAGCGAGATAAGCCGCAAGCTCGGTGCCCTTGTCGTCCGCGTTGGGGTTGTTGATATAGACGGCTGCCTCCGCGCCCGAGCGCAGACAGGTGAGGCTGCGGGTCGCGCCTTCTACGGTCACGCTGTAGGTTTCGCCCGTTTTGCAGGTCACGGCTTTGGTCTCCTTCGCGCCGATCGTTACGCCGGCGAGGGTGACGCTCTGAGAATAGCCGTTGTAGATCTCGACCGCGTTTCCTTTGGCTGAGGATGGCAGGAAGAAATACATATCGTTTTCGTTTACGTTCTCAAAGTCCTCGTCGTGCTCGCACTGCCAGCGCTGCCATGCCTCGCCGTCGGCGGAACCACTCACCGCGTGAGCGAACAACCCGCCGTCCGCGCCGAAGCCCGTGGGCTTTGCCGGTGCTTCATCCTCGGCTCCGGCGCAGAGAGAGCCCGCCGTGCCGAGCGTCAGAGTCAGGGCGAGGATGACAGCAAATAATTTTTTCATTTCAAAACCTCCTAAATAGTATTGTTTCCGGTATTTTTACGCGCTCGCTCGCGTGCGCCTATACGCGACAAAGCGGACAGGATCGAGCGCTTTATGAAACAGGGATCTCCGGGCTTTTCCCGGACGTCGGATCAAGGCTGTACCGCATAATCCAAGCAAGCCGTGCGGCGTACCGACCGCTTCAAAGCTTTGCTTTTATCAAAGCAGGCAGCGCGCAGCACTGCGGATTCAGCGGGGGGATGTATCCCACCGCCGATTTCGGATAACGGACGCCGCCTATAGAGGCGGGGGAAATTATCTGATTTGTTATACGCTTCTCTGATTCCTTCTGTATTGCGACGGCGTCATATTATACTTCTTGTAAAACGCGCGGGTAAAATACGAAAGATTTGAGAAGCCGCACGACAACGCGATCTCCGAGATCGTCGCGCTTTCATTCCTCAGCCGGTTCGCGGCGGTCTCAAGCCGGTAGTTTTTCAAATACTGCGTAAATGAAGCTCCCGTCAGCTGCTTGAACAGCTTTGAAAAATGACTCACCGAATAATTACTGACCGCCGCCATCGTATCTACACCGATATTTTCGGCATAGTTCTCTTTGATATAATCCAAAGAATATTTCAGCTTTTCAAAAATGATATCCTCATTAGCCTGCGCGTTGCCGGAAGCCTCGCAGTATCCGATTATCACGGACATCAGCTCATACAGCTTTCCTTTGATCCTCAGCTCGTCGCCCGGTCTTTCAACACCGGCTTTGTCCGCCAGCTCCTTGATGATCGGCGCGACGCGCGGATTCAGCGGATGCTCGAGAGAAACATACTCCGGCATCAACAATCTGCGGCTGTAGATCGGCTCAAGATACTTTTCGCGGCACACGTCCTCCGAGCCGCTCTCCAGCATGGAAAAGCGGAACAGAATATTCACATATAAGCCCCGGCGGTTTTCGTGCTGCCTGATGGAGTGGATCATCTGCGGATGTATCAGGAGAAGCTCTCCGCTGTTAACCGTATATTCGTTATTTCCGACGGAGACGCTGATGCTTCCCTCCCGCACACAGATGATCTCCATTTCCTCGTGCCAGTGAAGCGGAAAACCGCTCAGCCAGTCCGGAATGAGTCCCCAATATACCGCGTAAGGAAAAGAAGTTGTCCCGTGTACCTTGGTTTCCTGATAAACAGACATTTTTTACCTCGATCATCGTTTTATATTACGGCAGCACCGCGAACCGTGTTATATTGCTCTAAAAAGGAGCTTGATTCCCATTATAAGATCATTATAAATCAATTCGCCGTAATAAACTATCACTATTGTATTTTCTGATTAACACAAAATCGGGATGATCTCATAAACGATCTACAGAGATCATTTTGTGTTAAGACCTCGGTTATTTTATGCAAGAATTATACATCATATAATAGTATAATGCAAGTATTCTCAAAATGAAATCAGGCGAAGCTATGAAAAAAATGACGCTTTTCAGCCTTGCGTGGCCTATCTTTATCGAAACGGCGCTGTTCATGCTGCTCGGTATGATAGACGTTTGGATCCTCAGCGGATACGACGACCTCGCGGCTTCCGCGGTCGGCACTGCAAATCAGGCGGTGTCCATCGTCACCATCGTGTTCAATATCATATCCACGGCGAGCGCCGTGATGATCTCTCAGTATCTCGGGGCGGGAAAAAGAGAGTCCGCCTCACAGACCGCAGCGCTGTCCATCGTACTGCAACTATGCTTCGGGCTCCTCATCAGCCTGATCTTTTTGCTTTTCAACCGCCCGCTGCTGACGCTGATCGGCACGGACGGTCAGCTGCTTGACTTTGCCGGTCAGTACCTGTCGATCGTCGGAGGGACTATCTTTTTACAGGCGGCGATAACCGCGCTTTCGGTGATCATCCGCAACCACGGACTCACCCGGATCATGATGTACGTCTCCGTGGGGATAAACCTTTTCAACACGGCGGCGGATCTTGTGCTGGTGCCGAGGCTGGGCGTTGCGGGCGCGGCGCTCGCTACGTGCGCGGGTCGTTTGATCGGCTGCGCGCTTTTGACCGTCATACTGTTTACGAAGATAGAAAAGCCTTCTGTCTTTAAAACGCTGATGCCGTTTCCGTTCAGGCAGCTCGCAATGATGCTGAAGGTCGGCGTGCCCTCCGCCGCGGAGACCTTTCTTTATAATCTTTCTCAGCTCGTCATCACGGCTATCGTGCTAAACTGTCTTTCGGAGAACGAGCTGATAGCCAAGACCTATGTCCAGAGCGTCACGATGCTGTTTTATCTCTGCTCGCTCGCCATAGGTCAGGCTTCTCAGATCATGATCGGGCATCTTGTCGGCGCGGGCAAGACCGACGAGGCGTACCGTCAGGGTCGCCGCTCTCACAGGACGGCGCTGCTGATAACGGCGATAACCTGCGCTGTCGGCGTATTGCTCAGAAAACAGCTGATCGGGCTGTTCACCGATAACCCCGGGGTCATCTCTGTTTGCGCCGACATAATCCTGCTCAACTGCGTCCTGGAGCTGGGCAGGACAACGAATCTGGTTCTGATCGCCTGTATGCGCGGAGCGGGGGATGTTTATTTCCCGACCATGTGCGCGATCTTCTCCAACTGGCTCCTCAGCGTGCTCGGCTCCTATCTGATGGCAGTCGTGTTCGGAATGGGGCTCTACGGGATGTGGATCGCCCTCGCCGCGGATGAATGTGTCCGAGGCGCGCTGATGCTGGCGCGATGGAGAAGAGGAAGATGGCGCGGCAAGCGTATAGTCCGACCCGACGCGCCGGACAGAGAAAAAAAGGCGCTCCCGAAATCGCGGCGCGGCGCACTGCTTGCTTTGATAAAAGCAAAGCTTTGAAGAAAAAATCGCTTCCACGGGAGATATACTCCCAAGGAAGCGATTTCTTTTAATGCTCATTCAATTCAGGCAACACCGCGCAGTTCACGGCGCACGCCTTTATTAAACCGTCCGTCAGATCAGTATTCCGGGATCTCAAGCACCGCGAACAGCGCGAACAGGCACAGCGCCAGCGCGATGATCGAGATCATCGCCGCGCCAAGGATACCGCCGAGGGTGACGAGCGCCGTCGCGACAGCCGATTCTCCCAGGCAGATAAGGAGCTTTGACAAGCGGAAATCCCTGAAATAATAGAGCTGCATAAGCCCCGCGAAGATGAAGAAGAATACAAAGCGCATGATTATTCCGAAGATCCTGACGCTGAAATCGTCGTGAAGGATGGTTCCGTTGGCAAAGCCGAGTCCGGTGCTCACCTCGCGAACCCTCTTGACATTGTCTGTCGGGGTGATATTCTCCGACGAGATGTTATTGAACACCTTTGTGAGCTCCGCGATCGCCGCCTCCTCGTCGTCTCCCGTCCTGACCTCCGAATTGAAGCCTCCGGTGCTGTCGACAAAATCGACGAACCTCTTTGTAGTTACGCTTTCGCCCAGCCACGAATCATAAAGCTCGTCAACGGTGAGGATGGAATAAACCTTTATATCGCATTTAGTCCTGTCGTATTTTTCGATTACGCTCTGATGAAGGGGCGACACGCCGTCGGTGACTATGACCACAAACTGATTGCGCGTCCCGTCGTCCGCCGCGCTGAGGGTGTCGTAAGCCCACTCGAGCGCCTCGGCGATCTCGGTAGTCGCGCCCTCTCCGTCCTCGCGGAGGTTCTTCTTGGTTTCCTCCTTGCCCGCGGCGTCCATCTTCCTGAGTCCCCAGCTCGGAGTCACCTTGCTGGTAAAAATGCCAAGAGCGAGATCGGCGGAGTCGGGAAGGCTGTCAACAAACGCGTCCGACGCTCTTACGACGATATCCGTCTTGTCGATCATCGAGCCGGAGGAATCGATCAGCAGAGCGATGTCGCAGGGCGCGTGACCGTTGACGACAGGAGTCGTAGTTTGGACGGTCTCCTCCCTGTAAGTGACCCTCTGCTCAAGATGAAGCGAATAAACGATCTGTCCGACGGCTCCCGCGAGGAACAGCAGCGCGAGGAAGATCGCACCGCCGCCCGTGAACAAACCGGGCAGCTCGATTTTCATGCCGCGCCTTAAACGGCAGAGCAGATGAACCGCTCCGAAGCCCGCCAGAGCCGCGACAGGAAGCGTGAGTCCCACAAAGAGCGCCTGAACGAACCAGCCCAGAGGCTCCGAAAAATAACTAAGCGCGACCATGGGCACCAGCACGATAAGCGCCGCCGCGAACGAAACGATCGCGGATAATAAATCAAATCTTCTGTCTTTCATAAGCTTTCTCCCTTACCTTATCGCCTGAAAAATCCTGACCGTTCAGCTTTTTGGGTTAAAATCCCTCGGAACGCCCTGCGGCGTCTGCTTGGTGTAGTAATCGGAGGGCAGCTTTTTTGAGCTTGACGCGTTGATATAATCGGGTCTGGGAAGCGGGATCGCTCCCGCGAGACCTCCGGCAAGGATTTTGTCCGAGCCGTAATATGCGGTATAGCTTCCGAATGGCATGATCTCACCTCATAACAAATTTTTCCCTTTTATTCTACCATACTGCTAAGCCATTTTCAATAATTCGCATGAATATTTTTTTGCTCTTTTGATTTTCACAAAAATGTTTTGCCTTTATACGGAGCGCTGCGACTCCCTTCAAAAAAACAAGGGCTCGGTCATAAGCTCCGAGCCCTTGGCGTTATATCAGGTTATAAGAGTCTGCCGCTTTTTGCCGCGAGCTTTTTGTTTCTCGCCCTTGTGGTGAGAACCATCGCGACTATCGTCAGCACAACGTTTACCAACGAAACGAGTATCGCCAAAACCGGTATCAGGGTCATTGTCGCGAACATATCTGATTCCGTATAGAGATTGGTCATGCTGAAAATGACCAGGAAGATCGTGTAGCTGATCGAGGAAATAAACATCGTCACCGCCGAGATCATCGAGAAAACGCAGGAGGGCTTGTATTGGAAGCAGAGCCCGAGAATTATCATCACAAACGAAAGCACCATTGAAATGACCATCATGACCGCGATAACCCTCATAAATATCACTACGAGCCAGAGCATCTCGATGCCCGTGGGATCCATATTCGCCGAGATCAGGGTGTCGCCGAGGGTTTTGAGTAACCTGTCGAGGAAGCCGATAACGCCGAACACGTTCACCGGACCCGCGTAATCAGCGCTGCCGAGGAAGCTCGTGATATCGCTGTTGAGCGGGATGACCGCCCAGGGAGCGAAGGGCAGAAGCGCGCCACCGAGGGTGAACACCATGAGTATAATCATTATCACCTTGTCCGCGACGGTCCTGACCCTGCCGTTAGGCTGCTCGAGAGCATTGGAGGGCTGCTGATACTGATTCTGACGAATCTGAGGCTGATAAGCCTGCTGAGTGGCAGCCGACTGGGACTGACCGCAGTTGAAGCAGAAGGTCGCGTCGTCCGGAAGCTGAGCGCCGCATTTGCTGCAATACATAAAAAGACCTCTTTTCATTATTACGCTTTGATTTTTTGCAAAAGTATTTTAGCATTTTTGTCTGATGATGTCAAACAGTAATTGACTTTCTGTCATTCTGTCCAAAAAAGCGAAAGAACATTTTGCAGGATATGACTATTTGCCCTGCATTTTTTTGAAAAAACAGATAAAAAATTTCAAAAAAGCTCTTGACATGAAAAAATTTATGCGCTATAATGCACACATATCAAAACCGATGAGGAAGAGTGAGTAGGTTCTGCACCTTCTCTTTCAGAGAGCCGCGGACGGTGGGAGCGCGGCAGAGAAAGCATTATCGAATGGACTTCCGAGGGCGAACGGAAACGCGAAAGCGGAGTATGTGAGACGGAGTGCGGCTCTCCGTGATCAAAGGTCAGCGTATGAAGTACGTGTTGAGTGGGCGCGAAAGCGCCAAGCAGGGTGGCACCGCAGGATTTACCTGTCCCGGCATTTATTTGCCAGGGACAGTTTTTTTATTTGTTATTACTTTTTTTGAAAGCAGTGATTTTATGTATCTGATGACAAGGCGATGGCGCTGAAGCCGTCCGCGAGAATCATTATAAAACGTCATTATAATTTTATAAACAGCAGCGAAAGCTGATATGGTATATTGGAGGTTATTAAAAATGTCAGAAAACAAAATTCCTTACAAAACTTATCTTGATGAAAACGAGATCCCCACAAAATGGTACAATATGAGAGCGGATATGAAAAACAAGCCCGCTCCGCTGCTCAATCCCGGAACCCTCGAGCCCATGACCGCCGAGGAGCTTGCTCCCGTATTCTGCGAGGAGCTTATCGCCCAGGAGCTCAACAACACCGACGCTTACATCGACATCCCGGAAGAGATCCTCGACTTCTACAAGATGTACCGTCCCTCTCCCCTTGTCCGCGCCTACTTCCTCGAGAAGGCGCTCGACACCCCCGCCAAGATCTACTACAAGTTTGAGGGCAACAACACCAGCGGCAGCCACAAGCTCAACTCCGCTATCGCCCAGGCATATTACGCCAAGAAGCAGGGACTCAAGGGAGTTACCACCGAGACCGGCGCGGGTCAGTGGGGCACAGCTCTCTCAATGGCTTGCTCCTACTTCGGACTTGACTGCAAGGTTTACATGGTAAAGGTCTCCTACGAGCAGAAGCCCTTCCGCCGCGAGGTAATGCGCGTTTACGGCGCGGACGTTACCCCCTCCCCTTCGACCACTACCGAGATCGGCAAGAGGATCCTTGAGGCTCACCCCGGCACCACCGGAAGCCTCGGCTGCGCTATCTCCGAGGCTGTCGAGGTCGCTACTCACTCCGAGGGCTACCGCTATGTTCTCGGCAGCGTGCTCAATCAGGTGCTCCTGCACCAGAGCGTTATCGGTCTTGAGGCTAAGGCTGCGTTCGACAAGCTCGGCGTCAAGCCCGACGTTATCATCGGCTGCGCCGGCGGCGGCTCTAACCTCGGCGGACTCATCGCTCCCTTCATGGGCGAGAAGCTCAGAGGCGAGGCTGATTACCGCATCATCGCCGTCGAGCCCGCTTCCTGCCCCAGCTTCACCAGAGGAAAGTTCGCATACGACTTCTGCGACACCGGCATGGTCTGCCCGCTCGCCAAGATGTACACCCTCGGCTCAGGCTTCATTCCCTCCGCCAACCACGCGGGCGGTCTGCGCTATCACGGCATGAGCAGCACCCTCTCCCAGCTCTATCACGACGGTCTGATGGAGGCTGTCAGCGTTGAGCAGACTTCGGTATTCGCCGCCGCCGAGCAGTTCGCGAGAGTTGAGGGCATCCTTCCCGCTCCCGAGTCCAGCCACGCGATCCGCGCCGCTATCGACGAGGCTCTCAAGTGCAAGGAAACAGGCGAGGAGAAAACCATCCTCTTCGGTCTTACCGGCACGGGCTACTTCGATATGGTCGCCTATCAGAAGTACAACGACGGAGAGATGTCCGACTATATCCCCACCGACGAGGATCTTGAAAAGGGCTTCGCGGGTCTGCCCAAGATAGACTTATAAGCGACGGCGGGTCAAAAATCGTTCTGTCCGCTGCCTTATGATGTCCGAACAAAAAGCATCGCCATCATCCAAAACGTTGTGATTTCAAAAAATAAATTATTTCAGGGGATCGGCTCAAAAAGAACCGATCCCCTGTTTTCAGCAGCAACGGCGTCCGATCCAACGAACCGGACGCCGTATCTTTTTTTCGGATTTGGATTATCCTATCAATTCCTTGATCTTAGCCTCGGCAGCCATCGCGTCAGCCTTGCCGCGGCTGTTCTTCATGACGTTTCCGACAAGGGATTTTATCGCCTTTTCCTTGCCGTTTTTGTAGTCCTCGACCGCCTTGGGGTTGCCCTCTATCGCTTTCCTGCAAAGCTCGAGCAGAGCGTTTTCATCCACGCCGCCCATATCGCTCTCGCTGATGAACTCAAGTGCGCCCTTTCCGCTGTCGAGCATTTTTTCGAGCGTGGACTTTGCTAGATTATTGCGGATCTTTCCGCTGTCGAGCAGCCTTACAAGCTCGTTGAGCTGAGCAGGACTTGTCGCGAGCTCAAAAAGCTCCTTGTCGCTCTCGGTCTCGGTGCGGCGGAACATCTGCCCGATAATGAAGTTGGAAACCGTCTTTGGCGACTTGACACCCTTTATCGCCTCGTCGAAATACTCGCTTATCCTTCTGTACTTCGTGAGCAGCAGAGCGTCCTTTTCAGGGATCTCGAGCTCGTTGACGTAGCGCCTGCACTTGTCCATCGGCAGCTCGGGCAGCTCGGCTCTGAGCCTTTCGACCTCCTCGCGCGGAACGTTGATCGTCACAAGGTCGGGGTCGCGGAAGTAGCGGTAGTCGTGAGCGTCCTCCTTGCTGCGCATCGGAGAGGTCGTGCCGGTCGCGTCGTCGTAGCGCAGGGTCTCCTGGATCACCTTTCCGCCGCTCTCGATCAGATCGACCTGGCGGTCGTACTCATATTCCATAGCCTTCGCGATATTCGCGATGGAGTTCATGTTCTTTATTTCGGTGCGGGTGCCGAATTTCTCGCTTCCCTCGGGACGAACCGAAATATTTACGTCGCAGCGCATCGAGCCCTCCTGCATCTTGCAGTCGGAGATCCCGATATAGCGCATTACCTGCTGGAGCCTTTCGACGTATTCCTTCGCCTCGTCGATCGAGCGGATATCCGGCTCGGAAACGATCTCGATGAGCGGGACTCCGCCCCGGTTGTAATCAACGTAGGTGTCGCCGTGCTGGTGGATCAGCTTTCCGGCGTCCTCCTCGATGTGGATATGGTGCAGGCGGATCCTTCTGCCGTTTGAAAGCTCGACATATCCTCCGATTATCAGCGGAGCGTAGAGCTGGCTGATCTGGTACGCCTTTGAAAGATCGGGATAGCAATAGTTCTTTCTGTCCATTTTGGCGATCTCCGCTATCTCGCCGTGAACCGCAAGACCCGCCTTGATCGCGTAGCGCACGACCTCGCGGTTGAGCACGGGAAGCGTGCCCGGCAGACCGATGCAGACGGGACAGCAGTGAGTATTCGGCTCGCCGCCGAACTGCGTTGTGCAGTTGCAGAATATCTTTGTCCTTGTGGAAAGCTCGATATGGGTTTCAAAACCCGAAACCAATTCGTATTTCACAGCCTGACACCCCACTTTGTATCCATAAATTTATCGGGAGCCGCCTGCTGGTATTTATAGGCGGCGTTGAGTATCTGAGCCTCGCCGAAGCTCTTGCCGATCAGCTGCATACCGATGGGCATACCCTTCGAGTTGAAGCCGCAGGGCACGGAAACGCCCGGAAGTCCCGCGATATTTACGGGAACGGTGCAGATATCGGTGAGATAGGTTTCGATCGGGTCGCTGACAGCGTGTCCCTTTTCAAACGCCGTCATGGGAACGGTGGGCGCCAGAATAACGTCGCACTGCTCAAAAGCCCTGTCGAACGCCTTGACGATGGTTCCCCTCAGGTTCTGCGCCTTCTTGTAATAGGCGTCGTAGTAGCCCGCCGAGAGGACGTAGGTTCCGAGCAGTATCCTGCGCTTGACCTCCTCGCCGAAGCCCTCGCTCCTGGTGCGGCAGATCATATCGTGAGTGCCGTTGTAATGCGCGGTCTTGTAGCCGTAGCGGATTCCGTCGTAGCGCCCGAGGTTCGAGGAAGCCTCCGCGCAGGCGATGATATAGTAAACGGGAAGCGCGAATTTCAGGATCGGCAGATCGAAGTAAACGATCTCGGCGCCGAGGGCTTCATAGACCTTTGCCGCCTCGAGCACAGCCTCCCTTACGTCGTCGCGGACGCCGTCGAGATATTCGCGGGCGATTCCGATCTTCATGCCCTTGATGTCGTTGTCAAGCGTCGGATAGGTAGCTCCCCCGACGTTTCCCTTGCAGGTGGAGTCGCGTCTGTCGGGAGCGGAGATCGCGTCGAAAACGATAGAAGCATCCTCAACGCTCTTTGTGATCGGACCGATCTGGTCGAGCGAGCTGGCGTAGGCGATCAGACCGTAGCGCGATACCGAGCCGTAGGTGGGCTTCAAGCCCACGACTCCGCAGAAGGAGGCGGGCTGGCGGATAGAGCCGCCGGTGTCCGAGCCCAGACCGTAAGCCGCGATATTGCCGCCGACCGCGCTCGAAACGCCGCCCGACGAGCCGCCCGCGACGTGATTTGTATTCACGGGGTTCATCGCGCCGCCGAAGTACGAGGTCTCGCAGGAGGAGCCCATCGCGAACTCGTCCATATTTGTTTTGCCGAGCATAACGGCGTTCCGGGATTTCAATATCTCCCACACCGTCGCGTCAAAGATCGGCTTGTAGCCCGTGAGTATCTTTGAGCAGCAGGTGGTTTCTATGCCCTTGGTCGAGAGGTTGTCCTTGAGGGTCATCGGAACGCCCTCGAGCATTCCGATCTCCTCGCCTGCGGCGAGCTTCTTATCGACAGCCTGAGCCGCCCTCATAGCCTCGTCGGGAGTGACGTTGACGTAGGCGTTAAGCTCGGGGTTTGCTTTTTCTATTTCATCAAGATAGCTCTTGGTAAGCTCGGCGCAGGAGCACTCCCCGCTCACGAGCATTTCATGGATTTTTGAAATCGTTCCCATTTCGCGCCTCACTCTCTGTTTCTCACAAGGAAATGATCCTCCGCCTGTTCGGGGGCGTTTTTGAGGATCTCCTCAACGGGATATGACTCAACTACCTCGTCCTCATGAAAGACGTTCGAGAGGTTGTTGATGTTGTCAAAGCCCTCTTCGTCGGCGTCCGCCTTGTTTATCTCGTCCGCAAAATTGATTATTTCCTGCATAGACTGCGTAAGGCTGTCAAGCTCCTCCTCGGGAACAAACAGCTTGGAAAGCAAAGCGATATTTTCTACATCTTCTCTTGTTACCATGATGTCACCCTTTCCGATTGTATATCTTATTTATTATACACGATTTCAACAAAGGTTTCAATACTTTTTATACTGTTTTCTGATAAAACGCATTAAAACAGATGTCAGCGGAAAATTTCGCAGAGCAAGGCGGAGGACGCAGGAATCCTGACGGATTCCGAGGACGACAACGCAGCTATGCGGAATTTTACGCGACAGATGTTAATGTGTTTTATTAGAAGATAGTATTATAAGTAAAAAAAGAAACGCCTGTGATAAAACAAGCGTTTCCGAAAAATCAATGATCCAAAGCCTTATTATCTCAGCTTGATGTGTACCTCTCTGAGCTGCTGCTCCGTGACCTCTCCGGGAGAGCCGAGGAGCACGTCCTGGGCGTTGGAGTTCATCGGGAAGGCGATGACCTCGCGGATATTCTCCTCATCGGTGATGAGCATGAGCATCCTGTCCACGCCGGGAGCCATGCCCGCGTGAGGCGGCGCGCCGTACTGGAAGGCGTTGTAGAGAGCCGAGAACTTCGCCTTGAGGTCGTCCTCACTGTAGCCCGCCATATCGAACGCCTTTTTCATGATCTCGATATCGTGGTTGCGGACAGCGCCGGAGGAAAGCTCAACGCCGTTGCAGACGATATCGTACTGATAGGCGAGGATCGTTTCGGGATCCTGATTATTGAGAGCGTCGAGACCGCCCTGGGGCATCGAGAAGGGGTTGTGAGTGAAGATGATCTTGCCGTCGTCGTCGCGCTCGAACATCGGGAAGTCCACGATGAAGCACATCTCGAAGCGGCTCTTGTCGATCAGTCCGAGGCGCTCCGCGACCTCGGTGCGGATCTGTCCCGCGAGCTTGGGAGCCTCCTGAGCGGTGTCGGCGATGAAGTAGATAACGTCGCCCGCCTTTGAGGAATTTCTCTTTATAAGCTCCTCGCGATCTCCCTCCTTGAGGAATTTGTCGATGGGGCCGTCAAAGCTGAGATCATCCTCGACCTTGACGTATCCGAGTCCCTTCATGCCTATCGAAAGCGCGAACTCCTCCATGCGCTTGAACCACTTCTTGCTCTGGGCGGCGGCGCCGGGAACGTTGATCGAGCGCACGCACTTTTTGCGGAAGGGCGCGAAGTCGGTTTCCTCAAACATATCGCTGATATCAACGATGAGCAGCGGGTTACGCAGGTCGGGCTTGTCGGTTCCGTACTTTACCATCGACTCGGCAAAGGGGATCCTCTTGAAGGGAGGCTTTGAGACCTCTTTATCGGTGAATTTTTTGAAGGTTTCATAGAGCACCTGTTCGGCGACGTCGAAAACGTCCTCCTGAGTGGCGAAAGCCATCTCAAAGTCGAGCTGATAGAATTCGCCCGGTGAGCGGTCGGCGCGGGCGTCCTCGTCGCGGAAGCAGGGAGCGATCTGGAAATATTTATCAAAGCCCGAGACCATCAGCAGCTGCTTGAAGATCTGGGGAGCCTGGGGCAGGGCGTAGAACTTGCCCTTATGCTTGCGGCTCGGGATAAGATAGTCGCGAGCGCCCTCGGGAGAGGAGGTCGAGAGGATCGGGGTGCTGATCTCGGTGAAGCCCATTGAATTCATCTGCTCGCGCAGGAAAGCTATCACCTGAGAGCGAAGCATTATATTCCTGTGGACCTTGGGGTTGCGCAGATCGAGGAAGCGGTATTTCAGGCGCACGTCCTCTCCGGTATTGGTAGAGGTCGCGACCTCAAAGGGGAGCACGTTTTTGCATTTTCCGAGTACGGTGATGTCCTCGGTGTGGACCTCAACGTATCCCGTCGCGATCTTCCTGTTGATGGTATCCTCGTCGCGCTTCACGACAACGCCGCTGAGCGTGACGGTGCATTCCTTGTTTATATTTTTGAGAAGCTCGTCGTCGTGGACAACGACCTGGAGCACGCCGTACTGGTCGCGGATATCGAGAAACATGACTCCGCCGTGGTCGCGGATATTCTCGACCCAGCCCGCGATCCTGACCTGCTGACCGATATTTTCTTCTCTTAACTCACCGCAGCTCACGGTGCGGTACTTGTTTGCCTTTATCATTCTATACAACTATCCTTTCACAGATATTTTGCCTACTCCAAGGTAAGCACTGATTAATTACGGCGCTCATATTGCGCAGTCGGATTTTTCGTCCGAGCGTTCAAGCAGTCCGGGGTAATACTGACGTATTACTGAGGATTTTGGGGCAATACGTCGGAAAAGACGCAAGCGAGATGAGCGCCGGGCTACAGGCGTTAATTAATCGGCGGTTACCAAGTTATTATATCACAACTTGCCCGCTCAATCAATAGTTTTATCGAGAGTTTTTCAAATCATGCCGATCGGATAGGTGTGCTCGCAGACCTCGTATATTTTCTCGCGCAGCGCCAGAAAATCCTCAAATGCCTCGGGCTTTCTTCGGGGATCGCGCAGCAGGGCAGCGGGATGAAGCATCGGCATCATAAGGATACCGCCCTTTTGGAACCACTTGCCGTGATCCCTCGTGATCTTCAGATCGGGGTCTATTATCCTCTGGGCGGCGATCCTTCCGAGGCAGACGATTATCTTCGGTCTTATCAGCCTCACCTGCTCCCTGAGCCAATCAATGCACTGCTCCTGCTCCTCCGGCTTGGGGTCGCGGTTCTGAGGCGGACGGCATTTTACGATGTTCGCGATATAAATGTTTTTGCCGCGCTCAAGGTCGACCGCCAGCAGCATTTTGTCGAGCAGTTTTCCGGCTCTGCCCACAAAAGGCTCGCCCTGGATATCCTCGTTCTCGCCCGGACCCTCGCCGATAAACATCACCTCGGCGTTCGGGTTCCCGACTCCGACAACGACGTTGTGACGCGTTTCGCAAAGCCCGCATTTGCGGCAGCCCTCGCAGGCGGTTTTCAGTTCGTCCCAGCTCTTGTACATAAAAATTCCCCTTATTTTAAAAGATAGTGTTGAAATATCAAAGTTTTCGTAGTAAAATAAAAATAATCAAATTTTATGATTGGTGGTTAAAGTTATGAAAGTTATGGTAGAAACCTCAGCTCATCACATTCACGTTACCCGAGCTACCCTTGACGCGCTCTACGGCGAGGGCTATCAGCTCACCAACAAGAAGGATCTCTCTCAGCCCGGACAGTTCGCCTGCTTTGAGAAGGTCACGGTCGTAGGTCCCAAGGGCGAGATGACCATGTCCATCCTCGGACCCGAGCGTCCCGACGATCAGATCGAAATCAGCCTGACCGACGCGAGAAAGCTCGGCGTTACCGCTCCCGTCCGCGAGTCCGGCGACGTCGCCGGCACCCCGGGCTGCAAGCTCGTGGGACCCAAGGGTGAGGTCGAGATCGCTCAGGGCATCATCATCGCCAAAAGGCACGTTCACCTCGATCCCAAAACCGCCGAGGAGTTCGGTCTGGTTGACAAGCAGGTCGTTTCCGTAAGGGTCAACGCCGGAACCGGCAGAGATATCACCTTCGGCGACGTCGTTTGCCGCGTAAGCACAAAGTACGCTCCCGCCATGCACATCGACACCGACGAGTCCAACGCCGCAGGTATCGCGGGCTACGTCGAGGGCGAGATCATCGCCTGATCCAAAGCCTTAACGCGCGCGAATCACGAGCCTTGCCATAACAAGGCTTTCGGGGCGCCCTTTACCGGGGCGCCCTTATTATTTCGTAAAACGTCCGATCCCACGGATCAGGCGTTTTTGTTTTGCGAACATCTGTAGATAAAGGTGTGCAGAAAATCGCGGAATATTTCCTCCCAAGCCTGCTCGTTGTGGCGGTATTCGAGCATTACGACCTCGTTGAGCCGGTCGTAAGGATAGCCGAGCTCCGTCAGGATGTCATAAGTGAGCTCGGTGGAAACGAAGATCCTTCCCTCAAGCTCGTCCCCGTTTCCGGTATAGAGGTAAATATACGGAAGCTCGCCCGAGAGGTTTTTGAGCAGCCATCCGCGGATATCCTCCTCCCTGTAGAGCAGCATTGCGGGCGAGAAAACGCCGAGCATCGAGAATCTGTCGCGGTGCTCAAGCCCCGTGAATATGCTTTGCAGCCCGCCGGAGGAGCTTCCGCAGAAGGCGGTAAATTTTCTGCCCTTCTTAACGGGAAAATTCTCCTCGATATAAGGCATCACCACGCCGGTCACGAAGCGGTCGAACACCTCGCCCTCGGGAGCGGTGAAATTATCCATATCCGCAACGTTGACCACCTCGCCGATACCCGCGGGCGTCAGCTCGTTGTCGCGGTTTTTTCCGCCGTGGTCGATACCGACTATGACCGCCGCGCCGAGTCCGTTGACCCGCTCGTTCTCGACCGCCTCCATCGTGTGCCAGCAGCCCCAGGCGGCGCTCTCCTCATCAAACAGATTCTGCCCGTCGGTCATATAGATCACGGGCAGCAGCTCGCCCTCCTCATGCGCGGGCACAAAAACGCGCACCCGTCTGTCCGGCATATCGGGATAGGGCAAAAATATTTCGTATAATTTCGAGTCCTTCATGATTCATCACCGCGTCAAAGCAATACCGCATTTCAAGTGTGCGGCGCTGCCTTTATTATCTCACAAAAATACGCGGCTTGCAACCGTATAAATAAAAAAATTTCGTCTATACTCTTTATTGAGGTGACTGAAATGCTAAATGATGTTGAAATGCTCAATTGTATCCTGCAAAACGCCGAGATGGGCTGTCAGGGGGTCGCGGACGTGCGAAAAAATATCAGCTCCGAGCGCTCCGTAGACAAGCTGCTGCGAGAACAGCTCACCCGCTACGGCAAGATCTACCGCGTTGCCGCGGGAATGCTCCACAGCCGGGGCGCCGAGATCAACCATATAAGCCCCGTCTCGCGCAAGCTCTCGGAATTCACCGCGAAGCGCGACCTGAAGCGCGACTGCTCCGCCTCTCATGTTGCCGAGATGATGATAAAGGGCAACACAATGGGAGTCAACAAGCTGGCGCACAGCATGAGGAAATACGACCGCTCCGACAGCAACATAACTCTGCTCGCCAAAAAGCTGCTCGACACCGAGGAGGAGCATATCCGCGAGATGAGGGCGTTTTTATAGCAGCGGCGTCCCTATCCTGCGCAGCGCGTCCCGCTCGCAGACCGGGATACCTCTTTCACGCAGCGCGGCGCACCGCAGAGCGCCGCGCCTGAGCGTGCCGTATTCCGAGAGCACTCGCGCGGCGCCCGCCGGCAGAGCGGGATAATCGAGCAGCAGATAATAGCGGCTGCCGAGTCGGTAAACCGAGGCTTTTTCGCAGCAGAGCCCCGCTCTGCAAAGTCTGAGAGAAGCCTCCTGAAGATCGCCCGCGTTCTCAAAGCTGCAGCACAGCCCGCCGTCCCTTTTGCGGCGGTAGACCCTCTGCCTGCGACTGACCGTCACAAGAAGATAAAAGCTCTGCCCGAGCGACAGAGCCTCGATATTCACCCGCCTGCCGTCGGTCTCTATCCCCGAGCCCGCGCAGGCGTTTTTTGTCAGGCTGAGTATCGCGTCGCGCTGCCTCGTATCCCTGAAATCAAAGCTCTCCGCCTCGAGGCTGAGCCTGCTCATATCCACCTCGCCCAGCACGATTAGCACCCTGCTCTCGTCGAGCTTGCTGACCGTCAAACAACCACTTCCCATCCCTGAGCAGCACCCCGCGCCCGGAACGCGCGGCGCCGCCCTTCTTCGCTGATACTATTTTATGCGCAAAAACTTGTCCCCGCAAGTAATTTTTATTGGAAATTATATTGCCAAATAAGAAAAAAGATGATAGAATAAAGTCGGAATATTTTACCCCTCCGAACAAGCGCCTTGCGGTTATCATCGGGGGACAACATCTAATGAAAGGGTGGTTTTATGCCTTCATGGCTCAATGACGCAGTATTTTATGAAATCTATCCGCAGAGCTTCTGCGATTCCAACGGCGACGGTATCGGCGATCTCGCGGGAATCATCGGGAAGCTCGACTATGTCAAGGGCTTGGGCTGCAACGCGATCTGGCTCAATCCCGTTTATGATTCTCCCTTCATGGACGCCGGCTACGACGTCCGCGACTACAAGAGGGTCGCGCCGCGCTACGGCACCAACGAGGATCTTGTCGAGCTGTTCAGGGCGGCTCACTCCAAGGGCATCAGGATACTCCTCGACCTCGTTCCCGGTCACACCAGCGACACCCATCCGTGGTTCCTCGAGGCAAAAAAAGCCGCGGAAAACGAGTACAGCAACCGCTACATATTTACCAAAACCGTCTGGGACGCACCGCCGCAATACCGCATGATGTGCGGTATCTGTGAGCGCAACGGCAACTACATGGTGAACTATTTCAGCTCTCAGCCCGCGCTCAACTACGGCTTTAACGAGATCACCCATCCCGACTGGCAGCTTCCCCCCGACCATCCCGACTGCCTCAAAACCGCCGAGGCGATCAAGGATATCATGCGCTTCTGGCTCGACAAGGGCGCCGACGGCTTCAGGGTCGATATGGCGGATTCTCTCGTCAAGAACGATGACGAAAAAATCGCCACCGCCAAGATCTGGCGCGGCGTGCGCGATATGCTCGACGCGGAATATCCCGAGGCGGCAATGGTAGCCGAGTGGTGCAATCCCCGGCGCGCGATAAACGACGCGGGCTTCCACATGGATTTCTATCTCGACCACTACGGCAACGGCTATTCGCGCCTTTTCCGCTACGGCGAGTGGGGCGATCTGGCGGTTTTCAACAAGAACGGAATGGGCAATATCAAGCTCTTCGCCGACGAATACCTGCCCAACTACAACCTCACCAAGAACAACGGCTACATCAGCTTCATGACCAACAACCACGATATGCCGCGAGTCACCGCCTATCTCGACAAGCAGGCGATCAAGCTGGTCAACGCTTTCATCTTCACCATGCCCGGCGTGCCCTTCCTCTACTACGGAGACGAGCTCGGAATGCGCTATCAGGCTGACCTCGTCAGCAAGGAGGGCGGCTTCTCGCGCACCGGCTCGCGCACTCCCATGCAGTGGCGCGCGGGCAAAAACCTCGGCTTCTCCGAAAGCGACGAGCCCTATCTGCCCGTTGACCAAAGCGAGGACGCGCCGACGGTCGAGAACCAAAAGGACGATCCCGACAGCATCTACAGGGTCGTCACCGACATCATCGCCCTTCGCCACAGATATCCCGACCTTCACGGCAACGGCGAGCTCGAGTTCATGTTCGAGGAGGGCAGAGTCCCCTTCGCCTACCGCAGAGGCTCGCTCGTGATGTTCTTCAACCCGCTCGCAGAACCCTTTGAGCTGGAGACCCGCTACGACGGCGACGCTATATACAAAATCGGCAGCGCCGAGATCAGGGACGGAAAGATCCTCATGCAGCCGCAGAGCTTTCTGATGATAAAGACCTCGTAAGGCTTTCTCTGCTTCTTTATCCGCACTCAGTCCGGTAATTCCGGTGATGCCGGTAATATCCATAAAGAATATAATCCCCGAAGGTCTGTAATGACTTTCGGGGATATTTTTGTATCTTTTCTGTTTTTATACTATTATCAAATCACTTCAGCCAGACGATATCCGTATCGGTCGCGAGGTTGTCTATTCCGTAGAGCACCACGACCTGCTCGGGGCGCTCCCTGTTGACTATCTCGGAAATGCTCTGCTTGTAGTAGCGGGTGTCAACAAGGATGACCTTTTTGTAATTCTCCGCCAGAAACGGCGCGAGGCAGTGGCTGAAGCTGTCCTTTATCAGGACGATCGTGCCGCCCTTCGCCTTAGAGTTCGTGATCTCGGTCAAGGCGTGGTTTCCGTCGATGAAAACGGGATATTTGTCGTCCTCGTCGAGATGGTCGTAGAAGAACATCGAATCATACTCGTTGCTCTCGGTTCCCTCGGATATCTTCACCCTTATATTCGCGGCTGAATTATCGGGATCGTTCCACACGCTTATGCTGTCGGGCTCGGTGAGGCGGAAGCCGCTCGTCGAATAGGTCGTGCCGTAGAAGCCCGGATAAGTCTCGATGTTGAAGCTCTCCCTCGGCGCGGGAGTCTGACCCAGCTGCTCGCACAGATTGGTATAGCCGAGATATGCGCCCTCTGTCGTCCAGTGGTGGTCTGTCCTGTAGTAGAGCTGAGTCCCCGCCTTGTACGCGCTTTTAAAACTCTCGCGGAGATCGACAAAATTGATATTGTTCGCGAAAAGCGTGTTCTTGGTGCGGTTCATATACTCGTCGTCCCGATAGCTGTTGTGGACCATCGGCAGCTTGTCCGAACAGATATAGCCCGTCGAGGGGACGAGCATGACCGTCATGGGAGCGCTGATGTTCTCCCTGAATTTTGAGATCACGCCGATATTTTTATCGAGGTTGTTGTCGATCGAAACGGGCTTGTTGATCAAATAGCCGTCGGTGCAGTTGTAGACCCCGCTCGCGCCGTTGTTGCCCGTCCCGAGGATATAGTAGGCGTTGAGTCCGACCCAGAGGTCGCGCTGCGGGAAATGATCCGCGAAATAGCTCTCGAACTCGCTGCCGAATTTGCCGCTGCTGACATTTTCAAAGCTCGCGGTGGGGAACTTTTGCAGATAGCGCTTTTCCGAGGAGCTGTAGTCGAGCTTGGGATTGAAGATGAACCAGACAGCGAACGTAAAGATAAAAGCGACAAAGACGACCGCCGGAGCAAAGCGCCATTTTCCGCTCTCCTTATTAGCCTTCGGCTCGCTGTTGCGGTAGAGGTCGGCGGACTGCTTCATGGGATCCTTTTCCGACGCCTTCTTATCGAATACCTTCGTAGACTTCTTGTCAAAAACCTTTGTCTGACTCTTTCCGAAAACCTTAGTCGCGCCCTCGTCGGGCTTGCGCTCCGCTTGGGGCCGCCTGCGTTTGGGCTCGTTGGAATACTTCATTGCGTTCACCCCTTAGAATCTGAAATAAAGGAAGGGATTGTAGCTCTGCTTCACAAGGCAGGAGGTGCTTATCACCAGCACAGCCGCGCAGAACAGAGTTTCCGGCACCCAGGCGTATTTGCGGTCGGCGATCCTCGCGTAAGCCCTCGCACCGATCGGAGTCGAGGCGATACCCGCCACAATGAGCATGGGCAGATAGCTGAGCGTGAGGTTGAGGGAGTTTTCGCTGAACAGACCGTTGCCGAAGTTGAACAGATCTCCGAGGAAGGAGAAAAGCTCGTTGACATTTGTGAAGTAGAAAAGTCCCCAGCCGATCAGCACGATGAACATGGTATAGATATGCTGAGCGAAGGAGGGCAGCCTGTCGAGGTACTTCTTGAGCACGAATTTTTCAAGGATGAGCAGACCGCCGTAATAAAGTCCCCAGAAAATGAAGTTGTAGGACGCGCCGTGCCACAAGCCCGTGAGTCCCCAGACTATCAGGAGATTTATGATCTGACGACCGACGCCCCTGCGGTTTCCGCCGAGCGGGATATAGACGTATTCCTTGAACCAGGTAGACAATGAAATATGCCATCTGCGCCAGAAGTCGGTGATAGAGGTCGAGATGTAGGGATAATCAAAGTTCTTCAGGAACTCAAAGCCAAACATGTTTCCGAGGCCGCAAGCCATGTCGGAGTAGCCCGAAAAATCAAAATAGATCTGGAAGGTGTAGCCCAGAATACCAATCCATGTTCCCAGAACGCCGTTTTCGTCGGGATTCGAGAACATCGCCGAGGTCAGCGCGCCCATCTGATTCGCTATCAATACCTTTTTGCCGAGTCCGATAATAAAAAGCTTAACGCCCTTTGTGAAGCGGTCGAGGGTCTCGCGGCGGCGGTCAAGCTGATAGGCGACGTCGCGGTAACGCACGATGGGACCCGCGATGAGCTGCGGGAAGAGCGCGACGTAGGTTCCGAAGTTGACAAAGCTCTTCGATTCCGGCGCGTCGTTGCGGTAGACGTCGATGACGTAGCTCATGGTCTGGAAGGTGTAGAAGCTTATTCCGATAGGCAGGCTGATCTGCAGATCGGGGATATTGAGGAAGGGCAGGACGTTGAGCGTATCGGTTATCATGCCCGTATACTTGAACACCGCGAGAATACCGATATCGAGCGCGCAGGTGATTATCAGGAAAAGCTTCTTTTTCTTTTGGTCGCTCCTGTATTTGTCCACCAGAAAGCCTCCGATGTAGTTGAAGGCGATGTTGAACACCATCAAAAGCACCAGCTTGGGCTCTCCCCAGCCGTAGAAAAACAGGTTTGCGATAAACAGAAAAATATTTCGGAATTTGCGCGGCGTGATATAGTAGATCAACAGCGTGACCGCGAAATACGCGAACATAAACACAAGGCTTGAAAATACCACGGTTCCATCCTCCGTTTTGGTTTTTATGTTTTTAAAAATTCACATACAAAGTTATTTTACCTTATTTTACAATAAAGGTCAATACCGAAAAAGTCTCAAATCTCGCCGCGCAGACTCATATTTTGAGTGCATTTTGGCGGTTTTCGCCCATAAACCAATACAATCCCCCGCGCGGAACTCAGCCCGCGCGGGGGTTATTACACTTTGATATTTCGCCTAATTGCCTGTCGCGGAGGCAGGCTCGCCGCAGTACCAGCACCTTTCCTCGCTCGGCTTGATCTTGCCGCAATTGGCGCAGAAAACGATCTCTTCCTTCTCCCGCTCATAAGCCGAGGTTTTGCTCTCGCTTTCCTTCTTTTTCACGGCGGCGTTAACAGCGCTCGCAAAGCGCTGCGCCCCTGCCGCCTTCTTTTCCTCCGTATTCCCGATACGGTCGATATCGTCGGAGAGCTTGTTGAGCTTTTTCAGCGTGCCTGCTAACCCGAAGCAGATCATGGCAAACAGGAGAGTGCCAAACCATATAATCAGGCAGATCCGGAAGCTGCGGGAATTTGCGCCGGATATGATACCGCCGGCAAAGCCCGCAACGCACAAAATTACCCCGACAACCTTAAATGTCATTCCTGCTCCCCCTCTCTCGATACCTTATTCGGTATCAGATGTCAAGTCCCTCGGTGGTTTTCAAAAAGGCGAGCACCTTCTGATAAATAACGTCAACGCCTCCCTCGCTGTCGCTCTCGATATTGAGCGGCATGATCGGGTCGTGGACGGAAAGGCGAAGCAGGAACCAGCCGTCGCCGTCATTTTTGCCGAAGGAAACGCGCACGCCCTCGCGGTTGTCGTCCGCGAGAGTCCAGCCCTCGGCGCTCTGAGCAAACCCGGTGAGCTGAGATATGATCCTCTCGCCGCAGGCGCGGAAATCCTTCTCGGTGATTTTAATGCGGACCTCTCTGCTCTCGAGCGGCTCCTTCAGATCGGCGGTCAGCTCGTCGAGCTCCTTGCCCTCCATGCGCATTTTTGCCGCCTTGATTATGATTTTGGTGCACAGGTAAGCGCCGTCGTCGAGGAAAAAGTTCTCGCGCATGGCGGCGTGACCCGAGGTCTCGATCGCCAGCGGGCAGTTTTCGCCGAGGTCGTTGAGCTCCAGCGCCTTGTCTATGACATTTTTATAGCCCCTGCGATAGCGGTAATGCCTGCCGCCGAGCTTCTCCTCAATAAATACCTTTAGCCCGCTCGAGGTGATCGAATCGGTGACTATCGTTCCGCCGTCGTTGCCCTCGAGCGCGATAGCCGCCGCCACCGCCACAAGCCTGTTGCGGTTGATCTCGTTGCCCTTGCTGTCAACAGCGCCGCCGCGGTCAACGTCGGTGTCGAAGATAACTCCCAGATCAGCCTTGTTCTCGAGCACAGCCTCGCGGATCGAAGCCATAGCTCTCGCGTCCTCGGGATTGGGGACATGGTTCGGGAACATCCCGTCGGGCTCGAGATAACGGCTGCCCGCGGTATCGGCGCCCAGCGGAGCCAGCACCTTGTCGGCATAGAAGCCGCCCGCGCCGTTGCCCGCGTCTACGACGATTTTAAAACCCTTGAGAGGATGGTCGTAATCGTCGGCGTTCACCCCGCGCTTGATCTTCTCGCGCAGTCCTCGGGCGTAGTCGCTCATATAATCGTAGTCGACCGCCTTGCCGCCGTCCTTTCGCTCCGGGCGCATACCGCCCTGGGCATAGGCAAGGATGCTCTCGATATCAGCGCCCTCAAGCCCGCCCTCGCGGGTGAAGAATTTTAATCCGTTGCGGTTGAAGGGATGATGGCTGGCGGTGATCTGAAGAGCGCCGTCGCAGCCGAGCTCCACGGTCGTCATGAACATGGCGGGCGTCGAGCTAAGACCGCAGCGCACGACCTGAGCGCCCGCGCGGATAAAACGCGCGACGCAGAGCTCCATGATATGAGGTCCCGATATCCTGCTGTCGCGTCCTACGGAGATCTTCATTTCGCAGGGCTTTTTGTTGAGCTTATCGCTCAGCCAGAGCAAAAAGCCGTCCGCCATACATCTTAAAACGTCATCCGTGAGGTTGACGGGCTGACCCTCGACCCCCTCGACAGCCACGCCTCTGATATCGGTTCCGCTTTTGAATTGCCTGTAAAAATCGTTCAGCATAAAAATAACACCCCGAATTATGCAGTATTTGCAGTATTATGCAGTATTTGCAGTATTATTGTATCATAGGAGCGGCAAAATCTCAATAAGAACGGTAAAAAAGAAAAAATTTTTAAGTTTGTAAATTTATTACTTTGTTTTATTTTTAACAATAAAGAAGTTGTTTAAAATGACCGTTTCGATTAAAGAAAAATGTCGACCGTTGTAATCTGGCTTTAACAATTTCGGCATATCTCACAAATTGTAAAGCTCTCATTTGTTCAGAATTGACATTCAATTAGCATGTTGCACAAACATTTGGGTTCGTATTTGTTGACTTTCCCGAAATTCGGAGTATAATATATCATGTCAGGTAAAGATTCCGCCTGATGTTTGACTGATTCGGCGCGGGTTCGCCCGTGATACCCGGGTACAACTGAATACGCGGTCGATCAACAATCATGATTTGCCAAATGGTAAATGGCGCATTAAAGATCGGTCGGTTCCCTCATCGGAGCTAACCAATCGGATGAAGGAGGAAACAATATGACAACACCAATTCTCTATCTTCACGATGTTGATGTAACAGAGTTCCTCGCCGTGCTTGATACCTGCGAGGGCAACGTTTATCTCGTGACCAATGAAGGCGACAGGCTCAACCTCAGAAGCAAGCTCAGCCAGCTTCTCGGGCTTACGAAGCTCGTTGAAGGCGGCAGGATAGCCGAGGCGGGGATAATTTGCGAAAACGTAAACGACGAGCGCAGGATGTTCCGCTTTAACTGCTTCGGAGACCTTTCTGGAGCAAAGGTCGGCTGATATCGCGAGAAAAAATCAATTTGCTATTCCCACGTTTTTCACGTTAATTTCAAAACTTCTAAATCCGAAAAGGGGCACTGCTTATGCGGTGCCCCTTTTCGGATTTAGTGTTTCCTTTGGAAACATGAAGCATGAAGTGTTTCCTTGCGGAAACATGAAGTGTGCTTTGCACATGAAGTCGCTTCGCTTATGAAGTGTTTTCTTACGAAAACATGAAGTGCGCTTCGCGCATGATTTAATTCGCGCATGATTTAAAATGTAATGTGCTGGAGGAAGCCGTCCTGGAGGCTTTCGTTGAAGATACCGTATCTGCCGAGGGTATCGCCCTCTATCCCCTTTGGAGCGACAACGGTGTTATAGTAGATCGCGGGAAGTCCGGATATGGGAGTATCGGGAGTAAACACCGTGAACGAGCCGGTATCGTGGAGCCCGTAGGCGGTCGTATAGCTGTACTTCGTCGAGTCCTTTATTTCCTCGGTGCCCGGAGCCTGCTTATAGGTGATATCTCCCAGGCGCATGGTGTAGGTGTTGTCGTCAACCTTTATCACCCCGCCGAAATATCCCGAAAAATCGCTGCTTGTAATGGTTCCGTTGGGATAACCGTCGCCCGTGTTCTCGGTGTTGTAATAGCGGTAGGTTCCCTCAAAGCTGCCGTCGTCGCGGATCGTCATCTGGCAGGCGTTGCTCTCGTCGTCCCTCGTCAGGACATAAGCGCCCATCATAGACTTGAAAAACTCGTCCTGTTCATCCTTGCTCAAGCCCTCGACAACGGTATTGTTCAGGGTCGAGGCAGCCTCGGTCGCAACCTCGGTCGGCTGCTCCGTCTGATTCTTTTCGCCGCAGCCCGCAAAAGCGGCGGCAGCCATCAAAACAGCGATCGCCAAAGCTGAATATCTTTTCATATAATCATCCCTTCCGGTCTTATTGTTATTACAGGCAATGATCGTGCCGCATACAAAAACACCTCATAATCGGGGTATGCGGCTCGAGCGGCTCCGCCCATAGTATTATAGCATATCATTCTGCTTTTTTCAATCTCTTTTCATTCTCATAAAATAGTAAGTTTTATTCGGAGTATTATTAAACAAAAACGCCCGACTTTCGTCGGGCGCATAATGCGTAAACCAATCAGATAAGCTCGATTACCGCCATTTCGGCGCCGTCGCCGCGGCGGGGGCCGATCTTGGTAACTCTTGTGTAGCCGCCGTTGCGGTCAGCATACTTGGGAGCGATCTCCGAGAAAAGCTTGGAAACAACATCCTCCTTGGTCACAAAGGCGAGCACGAGGCGGCGGTTGTGAAGGTTGTTGTTCTTGGCTGTCGTTATCATCTTCTCCGCCATAGCCTGAACTTCCTTGGCGCGAGTGTTGGTTGTTTCGATTTTGCCGTTTTCGAGAAGGAAAGTAACCATTGCGCGGAGCATTGCGGTTCTCTGAGCGGTGGTTCTTCCCAGCTTTCTTGTACCTGGCATTGTATTCACTCCTTTACGTTTTCAAGCTTTGCTTTTGTCAAAGCAAGCAGATAATGGACGCCGCCCGCAAAGGCGGGACTCATTATCAGATTTGTTATAAAAGGGTAATAGTTTTATTCGTCTTCCTTCATAAGACCGAAACCGAGAGAATTGAGCTTCTGCACGACCTCTTCGAGAGATTTTCTTCCGAGGTTGCGCACCTTCATCATATCCTCTTCGGACTTGTTAATTAAATCTTCAACCGTGTTGATTCCTGCGCGCTTGAGGCAGTTGAAGGAACGCACGGAGAGGTCGAGATCCTCAATCGTCATTTCGAGGATCTTCTCCTTGCCCTTGTCGTCCTTTTCAACCATTACCTCCGCCGAGGACGCCTTGTCGGACAGATCGACAAAGAGGTTGAGGTGTTCGGTAAGCACCTTTGCCGCGAGCGAAACCGCCTCCTCGGCGTTGATAACGCCGTTAGTCCACACATCAAGCGTGAGCTTGTCGTAGTCGGTGATCTGACCTACGCGGGTGTTGTCTACGGTGTAGTTTACCTTTAACACCGGTGTATAGATAGAATCTATCGGAAGAATACCGATGATCCCGTTGCCGCTCAACTGCTTGTTGCGCTCGGCGGGGACGTAGCCTCTGCCCTTGTCAACGGTGATCTCCATGTTGAGCTTCGCGCCCTCGCCCAGAGTGGCGATGTGCAGCTCGGGATTGAGGATCTCTACCTCGTTGTCGCACTTGATGTTAGCCGCCGTGACCTCGCCGGGTCCCTCGGCGTCGATCTCGACTACCTTGGGGCTGGTCTCGTGCAGCTTGGCAACAAGACTTTTCATGTTGAGCACAATTTCCGTAACGTCTTCCTTAACGCCGGGAATAGTTGAAAATTCGTGAAGAACGCCGTCAATCTTTATTGATGTGACAGCACAGCCTTCCAGTGAGGAAAGCAGTACTCTGCGAAGGCTGTTTCCGAGAGTATTGCCGAATCCGCGCTCCAGCGGCTCGACAATGAACTTTCCGTATTTTCCGTCCTCGGTCAATTCCGCAGTTTCAATTCTGGGCTTTTCAATTTCAATCATTCGCGAATCCTCCTAAACCTTATGCCGCAATTCCTCGCGGCTTGTGTGTAATCTGCCTGTGAAAGTTAAGATTACTTGGAGTACAACTCAACGATGAGGTGTTCTTCAACGGGATAATCAATGTCGTCTCTCTGAGGAAGAGCAACAACCTTGCCGCCCAGGAGATTCTCATCCTTCTCAAGCCACTTGGGAGTGAGAGCGGAAGCGTTCTCGCCATCGGCGATAGCCTTGAATCTGGTGGTCGAGCGGCTCTTCTCCTTTACGGCGATAACGTCGCCTACCTTGACGAGATAAGAGGGGATGTTGACCTTCTTGCCGTTCACGGTGAAGTGAGCGTGGTTGACAAGCTGTCTTGCCTCTCTTCTTGTCGCGGCGAGACCGAGACGGAAAACAACGTTGTCGAGTCTTCTCTCAACGAGGGAGAGGAGCTCCTCGCCTGTTTTGCCCTCAGCCTTTTCAGCCTTCTCATAGTAAGCACGGAACTGCTTCTCGAGAACGCCGTAGATAAACTTTACCTTCTGCTTCTCGGTGAGCTGCATGCTGTACTCACTCTTTTTTCTTCTCATCTTTCCGCCGGGATTTCTGTTGGAAGTCTTTTTGCTGTAGCCCATGACGGCGGGAGAAAGTCCGAGCGCTCTGCAACGCTTCGCGATCGGCTGCATATTTTTAGCCATAGAAATATCCTCCTTAATTTATACTATACACGTCTTCTCTTGGGAGGACGGCAACCGTTGTGAGGAATGGGGGTAACGTCCTTGATCATCGTTACCTCGAGTCCCGCGGTCTGGAGCGCGCGGATAGCCGCCTCTCTTCCCTGGCCGGGTCCCTTTACGTAAACCTCAACATACTTCATGCCGTGCTCCATAGCAGCCTTCGCGGCTGTTTCCGCAGCCGACTGAGCAGCGAAAGGAGTGGATTTCTTGGAGCCTCTGAAGCCGAGCTCGCCTGCGCTCGCCCATGAAACAGCGTTGCCCTGTGTATCTGAAATAGTTACGATCGTGTTGTTGAATGTTGACTGGATATGCGCTGCGCCTTTTTCAATATGCTTGCGCTCACGACGACGGCGAATAACCTTTTTACCTTTTGGTGCTGCCATATTATCGTGCCTCCTTACTTCTTCTTGTTTGCCATTGTCTTACGGGGGCCCTTGCGGGTACGCGCGTTGGTCTTTGAGCGCTGACCTCTTACGGGCAGACCCTTTCTGTGGCGGACGCCACGGTAACAACCGATATCAATAAGTCTTTTGATATCATAAGCGATGTCGCGGCGAAGGTCACCCTCAACGCGGCAGTTGTGCTCGATATACTCTCTGAGCTTTGAAACATCTTCTTCCGTGAGATCCCTTACACGAGTGTCGGGATTTACACCTGTTGCAGCAATAATGTCTGTTGCAGTTTTACGTCCGATACCGAAGATATAAGTTAAACCGATTTCAACTCTTTTATCTCTGGGTAAGTCAACACCTGCTATACGAGCCATTCAGTTGCACCTCCATAATATTTTAATAAAGTAGTTTTTGAAAAAATAGTGCGTTGTTTTTATCCCTGACGCTGCTTATGCTTGGGGTTGTCGCAGATAACGAGGATCTTTCCTTTTCTCTTGATTATCTTGCACTTTTCGCACATTTTCTTTACCGAAGGTCTGACTTTCACTATGAATCATTCCTTTCCAAAAATAGTGTGTTGTTTTTTCCGAATCACTTGGTTCTCCAGGTGATTCTGCCTCTGGTCAGGTCGTAGGGAGACATCTCCACCGTAACCTTGTCGCCCGGCAAAATGCGGATGAAGTTCATCCTCAGCTTGCCTGAAATAACAGCTAAAATCACGTGACCGTTGGGAAGCTCTACCTTGAACTGCGCGTTGGGCAGCGCCTCTCTTACAACGCCCTCTACCTCGATTACATCCTGTTTTGACATATTTGCTTAACCTCCGTTAAAAGTTGATAACGCTTTTCTGATTTGCGGATCGGTTCTTTGTGAACCCTCGTAAACAAAATTTGTGACGGCTAAATGCCTGAGCTTTTTTCGCTTGGGGGACTGCACTCTGCGGCGCCTTCCGTCCGCTATGTACGCAAAATCTCCCTCAAGGGCAAGCACAACGAAATAACCGCCCTTGTCGCGTCCCGCCAATGCCCTGACTATGCTGCCCTGTACTATATCCATAGGATCACCTTATTCACAGAGCGTCAGGATCCTGGGACCGTCGCGGGTGATCGCGATCGTGTGTTCAAAATGCGCCGACAGCTTCCCGTCGACGGTTTTGACGGTCCACCCGTCGGGCATTACCCGAACGTGATATGTGCCCTCGTTTACCATGGGTTCAATGGCAATTGTCATTCCGGGAAGAAGCCTGAGTCCTCTTCCCGCTGTACCGTAGTTTGGTACGCTGGGGTCCTCGTGCAAATTCGCACCTACTCCGTGGCCGACGTATTTTCGTACCACCGAGTAACTGCGAGCTTCGACATACCGCTGTACCGCGCCGCCGATATCGCCTAGGCGATTTCCGGCGGTCGCCTGTTTAATTCCCTCATACAGGCTTTCCCTTGTGGCGTCAAGCAGAGCCTGAGCGTTTTCGCTGATTCTGCCGCAGGGATAGGTGAAGGCGTTGTCGCCGTGATATCCCTTGTAGTAAGCTCCAACATCCACGCTTACTATGTCGCCCTCTTCAAGGATAGTATTTTTGCTCGGTATGCCATGGATGACCACATTGTTAACGGAAATGCACGCCGAGGCGGGGAATCCGGCGTAACCGAGAAACGAGGGAGAAGCTCCCTGTTTCTCGATATAAGTACGGATTATTCTGTCGATCTCGAGCGTCGAAACGCCCGGTTTAACAGCCTCGCCCGCAACGCGCAGCGCCTCTGCCGAGATCCGGCAGGCGTCTTTCATCAAAGAAAGCTCCCGCGCTGTTTTTAGGGAAACCATGCTTTAAGCCTCGATCGCCTTGAGAACTGCCGCCGTTGTGTCTTCAACGGTGCTCTGACCCTCTACATTAACAAGCTTGCCCTGCTTTCTGTAGTAGTCAGCGAGAGGCTCGGTCTCTTTGTGATACACAGCGAGACGCGCGAGCACGGTGTCGGGGTGGTCGTCCTTGCGCTGAACAAGGGTGCCGCCGCAATCGTCGCAAACTCCATCCTTCTGAGGCTTGAGGCTCTCAATGTGATAGGGTCTGCCGCAATTTTCGCAGACACGGCGTCCGGACATACGGGCAATGATGTTCTCGTCAGGCACGTCGATGTTGATGACGTACTGAATATCAACGCCCATTGCGTCCAGAGCCTCGGCCTGGGGAATGGTTCTGGGGAAGCCGTCAAGGATGAAGCCCTTCTTGCAGTCGTCCTCGGAAAGTCTTTCTTTGACGATACCGATAACTACCTCGTCGGGAACAAGCTTGCCCTCGTCCATGAAGGACTTAGCTTTCAGACCCATTTCCGTGCCGTTTTTCAGCGCTTCACGGATCATGTTGCCGGTTGAAATTGTGGGAATACCAAAGTGCTCGCAGAGTACGGCGGCTTGTGTGCCTTTACCCGCACCGGGAGCGCCTAACATGATGATGTTCATATCATTATACCTCATTTTCAGCAATTAGTCAAGAAAACCTTTGTAATGGCGCATCATCATCTGGCTCTCAAGCTGCTTGACAGTCTCGAGCGCGACGCCTACGATAATGATGATGGATGTACCGCCAAGAGAAAGACCGCTGAGGTTGATGTCGAGCTTGCCGTAGAGCAGCGGGACGAGAGCGATCACGGACAGGAACAGAGCGCCGATAAGAGTGATCCTGGAGAGGATCTTCTTAATGTAGGCGGCTGTGGGAGCGCCGGGACGGATGCCCGGAACAGTGCCGTTGTTCTGCTTGAGGTTGTTTGCCATTTCAACAGGGTTGTACTGAATGGTCGTATAGAAATACGCGAACATGAGAATGAGTACGAAGTACAGTCCGATATACAGCCAGCTGTTTGAATTGAAGAGGCTGAAGAAGGTACCCCAGAAGCCTTCCTTCTGTCCCAGGAACAGGTTGATCGTGCCGGGGATCGAGAGGATGGAGCTCGCGAAGATGATGGGGAGAACGCCGCCGAGCGCAACCTTGATGGGAAGGTGGCTGGACTGTCCGCCGTACATCTTTCTGCCGACTACGCGCTTAGCGTACTGGATGGGGATTCTTCTTTCGCTGTCCTGCATAAAGGTGATCAGCCAGATGATCGCGAGGAACATGATGATCCAGACGATAACGAAGATGAAGTACTTCGGCTGAGCGATACCGCCTGTCGCGTCGCTGCCGGTTCCGAGACCCCAGATCCTGATAAGGGTGTCGATGGTCTTGGGAAGTCTGGCTACGATGCCCGCGAACAGCAGGATCGAAATACCGTTGCCTATGCCGTTCTTGTTGATCTGCTCGCCGAGCCACATCATGAGCGCGGTACCCGCGGTGAACACCAGAACGATGACTACGCCCGCGAAGATCTTTGTGAAGAGATCGGAGTAAACGGAATCAATAAGGATGTGCTTATTGAGGTAGTCGCCCTTGTTCTGATCTACCGTGTTGAACAGATAGAAATAGTAGGCTGTGCCCTGGATAAGTCCGAGGCCGACGGTCGTATAACGTGTGATCGTGCCGATCTTGCGTCTGCCCGCCTCGCCTTCCTTGGTAAGACGCTCAAGAGCGGGGATGGCAACGCAGAGCAGCTGGATGATGATCGAGCTGTTGATGTACGGGGTGATACCCATGGCGAACAGGGTGGCGTTTGAGAAGGCGCCGCCCGAGAGGGTGTTCAGATAAGCGATCATGTTGCTTGACTGATCCAGTCCGTTCGCCGCCGACATGACGTCGGCAAGTACATTCGTGTTAATGAACGGAACGGGGATGACCGAACCGATCCTGAATACGAGGATGATCAAAAGTGTAAATAAGATCTTATTGCGCAGATCGGGGATAGACCATGCGTTTCTGATTGTCTTTAACAAATTAGATCACCTCTGCCTTTCCTCCGGCAGCCTCAATAGCAGCCTTAGCGGATTCGGAGAAGGCAGAAACCTTAACAGTGAGCTTTTTCTCGATAGTACCGTTGCCGAGAACCTTTACCGCGTCAAAGCCGTTCTTTACAACCCCCGCAGCCTTGAGTGCCTCGATATCAACGGTATCTCCGTCGTTAAACTTTCTGTTAAGTACGCTGAGGTTAATTGCAACTACGTCCTTAGCAAAGATGTTGTTAAAACCTCTCTTGGGAACACGGCGCTGTAAGGGCATCTGACCGCCTTCAAAGCCGGGACGGATACCGCCGCCGGAACGCGACTTCTGACCCTTCTGACCTCTGGCTGACGTCTTGCCCCAGCCCGAGCCGGGACCTCTGCCGACCCTTCTGCCCCTCTTTTTGGAGCCTTCAACGGGAGAAAGTTCATGTAACTTCATTGTTCGCACCTCCTTGCTTACGCTTCACTAACCTCTACGAGGTGGATGATTTTTGCTACCTTGCCCTTGGTCGCGTCGTTGTCGGGCTGAGTCGTGGTGTCGCCGATTTTTCTGAGACCGAGAGCGTGGGCGGTTGCAATCTGATCCTTCTTAGAGCCGATCAGGCTTTTTACTAACTTTACTGTCATAACTTGCAGCCTCCCTTATTATAAAATTTCCTTTACGGACTTACCGCGGACAGCGGCAACCTCCTCGGCGGTCCTGAGAGCCGAGAGACCCGCGAGCGTCGCTCTTACGACGTTGCAGGGATTGTTTGAGCGGAGAGCCTTTGTTCTGATATCCTTGATGCCGACAGCCTCAACGACCGCACGAACAGGGCCGCCCGCGATAACGCCGGTACCGGGAGCGGCAGGCTTCATAAGAACTCTGCCCGCGCCGTACTCGCCGATGATCTCGTGGGGGATGGTGGTGCCTCTGAGCGAAACCTTCATCAGGTTCTTCTTGGCGTCCTCAATGCCCTTGCGGATAGCGTCGGGAACCTCGCCCGCCTTGCCGATTCCGAAACCAACGGTTCCGTTGCCGTCGCCTACAACTACCAAAGCCGCAAACTTGAAGATACGTCCGCCCTTAACCGTCTTGGATACGCGGTTAATGGTAACGACTCTTTCCTTTAACTCGCCTGTTACTTCTACTTTATTAGCCAAAGTTATTCCTCCTGTTCCTTAGAAATTGAGGCCGCCCTCGCGAGCGCCTTCGGCCAATTCCTTAACACGGCCGTGATAGATATTGCCGCCTCTGTCAAAAACAACGTCGACGATGTTCTTTTCCTTGGCACGCTCCGCTACGAGCTTGCCGACAGCTCTTGCTGCTTCTTTGTTTCCGCCATTACCTGTGATGGTCTTGTCGAGGCTGGAAGCCTGGGCAAGTGTGACACCGGCTACGTCATCAATAATCTGAGCGTAGATGTTGTTGGTGGAGCGGAATACGCACAAACGCGGACAAGCTGCTGTTCCGCTGACTTTGCTGCGGACTCTCTTATGGCGTTTTGCGCGTGCCTTTTTTGTATCAGGTCTGCTTACCATTCTTATTCACTCCTTAATTATTTGCCCTTACCGGCCTTGCCTTCCTTGCGGCGGATAACTTCATCAGCGTACTTGATACCTTTGCCCTTATAAGGCTCGGGCGGACGCTTTTCTCTGACTTCGGCAGCAAACTGACCGACCTTTTGCTTATCAATGCCGACAATCGCGATTTTGTTTGCGTTGATGACCTCAACGGTGATGTCCTTGGTGTCCTCAACGATGACCTGGTGAGAGTAACCGAGGTTCATTACGCACTTGTTGCCCTGCTTCTGAACACGGTAACCAACGCCGTTGATCTCAAGCTCCTTGCGGTAGCCCTGGGTAACGCCTACAACCATGTTGTTGATGAGCGTTCTTGTCAGGCCGTGGAGCGAGCGGTTCTGCTTGGAGTCGTCGGGACGGGAAACCTCGATGTACTTCGCGTTGTCCTCCTCCTTGAGCTCTACGCCCATGTTGTGATTGAAAGCGAAATCAAGCGTGCCCTTGGGACCCTTTACAGTGATAACACCGTTGTCGACCTTTACCTCGACTCCGGCGGGAATATTTATAGGTTTTCTTCCAATTCGAGACATATTCGCACCTCCTCTTACCAAATGTAAGCCAGAACCTCGCCGCCAATGTGCTGGCGTCTTGCCTCGCGGTCAGTCATAACACCCTTGGAGGTGGAGATGATCGCGACGCCGAGTCCCTTCATTACCTTCGGCATGTCTTCTGCATTGCTGTAAATACGCAGGCCGGGCTTGGATACGCGGCGCAGACCGGTGATGACCGGAGTCTTGCCGTCGAGGTATCTCAGTGTGACCTTGATGATGCCCTGCTTGCCGTCCTCGATCACGTTGAATCCCTTGATGTAGCCCTCGTCAGCGAGAATCTGACAGATGGACTTTTTCAGGTTGGACGCCGGGATCTCAACGGAATCATGCTTTGCTGCGTTCGCGTTGCGAATTCTCGTCAGCAAATCAGCGATTGTATCTGTAATCTGCATGTTCTATTTCCTCCTTGCTTACCAGCTTGCTTTCTTTACGCCCGGA